>JAAUQQ010000236.1 GCA_012032745.1 Synechococcales cyanobacterium RM1_1_8 | reverse complement strand
TTATTAGTTTAATCTACCTGGTCTATCCATGGGGCCAATAAGTCTAGTTAGCAGTGATTTGTCTTCAGCCAAATGCCGCAGAAGGGCAGGGACACTCTTCCCGCCCTTCTGCGTATGCCGCAGAAGGGCGGGGGGCAGAGGCCTAATAAAATAAAGGTTTTGCTTGCCATTTAGTCCAGGCCTAGATTTTTTGGACTAAATGGCGAGCATCTTCAGCCAACTTCGTTGCTACATTTAGTGACGCCATCAATTAGAGCAGCCTGTTTGACTGCTGCCGCCACAGCCGGTGCGACGCGGGGGTCAAAGGCCGATGGTACGATATGTTCGCGGTGGCGCTCTTGGGGGCTGACCAGGGCTGCGATCGCCCGAGCCGCTTCCAAGTACATCCGCTGGGTCAGTGCAGAAGCCCGGCAGTCCAGCGCCCCCCGAAATAGGCCGGGAAAAGCCAATACATTATTGATTTGATTGGGGTAGTCGCTGCGTCCCGTGGCAATCACAGCGGCATCCGCTTGAATCAGCTCCGGTTGGATTTCCGGAATCGGATTGGCCATGGCAAACACAATGGGCTGGGCAGCCATGGTTCGCACCATTTCTGCGGTTACCACTCCAGGGGCACTGACGCCAATGAAAACATCGGCACCCTCAAGGGCAACATCGAGCTGTCCTGAAAGATCCACAGCCCAGGCTTGTTTAGCTAAGTTGAGATCGAGACGATCCTTGGACACAATGCCTTGGGAATCGCAGATCATGATCTGATTGGCTCCTGCTGCTTGGAGCAGTTGGGCGATCGCAATCCCCGCAGCTCCTGCACCATTCAACACAATCCGAACCCGCTCGATTGGTTTGTCTACGACCTTCAAAGCATTTTCTAGCGCTGCCAGGACCACGATCGCCGTGCCATGCTGATCATCATGGAAAATGGGAATATTTGTCTCTGCTCGCAATCGTTTCTCGATTTCAAAGCAGCGAGGGGCGGCGATATCTTCCAAATTGACTCCGCCAAAGACTGGAGCAATATGCTTAACGGTATTGACAATTTCATCCGTATCTTGGGTCGCCAAACAGATGGGAAAGGCATCTACCCCTCCAAACTCTTTGAACAGGAGAGCCTTGCCTTCCATCACAGGCAAAGCTGCTTCAGGGCCAAGGTTGCCCAGTCCCAGCACAGCACTACCATCGGTGACGATCGCCACCATATTTTGTTTGACGGTAAGGCGATAAACCGCGTCGGGATAGTCGGCAATTTCCCGACAAATGCGTCCCACACCAGGCGTATAGGCCATGGCCAAATCGGATTGGTTCTTGACTGGAATACGACTATTCACCGTAATCTTGCCGCCCCGGTGAAGCGCAAAGGTTCGATCTTCTGTGCTTAAAACCTCCACGCCTGGCAACTGACGGATAGCCTGTTCCACTTCACTGGCATGGGCTTCGCTGGCGGTGTCAATGCAAAGATCCCGCACCGATTCTTGCAGTGTTTGTTCGACTAAGGTGATGTCGCCCAGGCTGCCGTGACAGCGCGCGATCGCTTCAATCACGCTGGACAGCATGCCCGCTCGATTGGGGCCCTTGATACGAACCTTGAGACTAAAGCTGGATGTAGGTGTGAGCTGGACCATAAGACTTTGCCTTGCTGCCAGCTTGTCGGAGCACATGGCAGCTTGATCGTACTCAAGAATAGTACCGAACAGTGCTCCCCCCCGGCTCTATTTCAGAGAAGATCCCCATTTCTCTAGTCTCAATCAAGTCTCACAAATGGACTAATTTTGAGACTAATTTAAGACGAAAACTCTGCAATGCGCCGAGAACAGGAGCCAATGCCAGCGCGACTTATTGCAGGAAAATCTAGGGCAAGATGTCTAGCTCAGAAACTGAGTGCCCTCCTCTCTGACTTAAACGCCAGGCACGGAATAGTCTTCTAGAGATTAATTGAGACTCAAGTTTAGTCTCAAGGCTTGTCTCAAGCGGTATTCCAATCCGGCCCTCTTTTTCAATGTATGGATAAGGAGTTGTGAGATGAGCTCAGCTCGCAGTCTTTACCTGTTCGGCGGTCTAATCACCTGTAGGTATTGGGTTAACGCTTGCCAGCCCAAGAGCGATCGCATCAGCAGAGCCACTTGCGGAGTTGAACTCACCATGGCGTACGGCAGAAAAATTAGAATCACTAAGCAAGAGCGGCAAACAGTGAGCGCCTGGACTGCAAGGCCCACAGTTTATGGTTCCCTTCTGTGGATAGTGAATCTCATCAGCCATGATCGGCCAATGGATCTGCTACAGTCGATCACGCTGCTTGGGGTAATCTTGCGGATCAGGCCAAGTCTCCCAGAGAAGCTGTTCAGATCCAGCAGACAATCAGATTAATCACATCGCACTACGAGAATCGCAATGGAGAAAATTTTAGTCACCGGGGCAGCAGGTTTTATTGGGTTTCATCTCTGCCAACAATTATTGCAGCAGCATTACCAAGTCATCGGTCTTGACAACCTCAACGACTACTATGACGTTTCACTCAAACGCGATCGCCTACAGCATCTTCAACAGCATCCCAAGTTTGAGTTCCATCAGTTGGAGTTGGGCGATCGCGCCACCACGTCTGCCTTTTTTGCTGCTCAATCAATCGATAAAGTGGCCCACATGGCTGCCCAAGCAGGCGTGCGCTATTCGATTGAAAACCCCCATGCCTATGTCAACAGCAATGTTGTGGGATTTCTCAATGTTTTAGAGGGCTGTCGCCATAGCAAAATCGACCATCTGGTTTACGCATCCTCCAGTTCCATCTATGGCAACAATCGAGAGATGCCCTTTGCAGTGGAGCAAAATGTCGATCACCCCGTCAGTCTCTATGCAGCGACCAAAAAGTCCAATGAGCTGATGGCCCACACCTATAGTCATCTCTACAACTTGCCGACCACCGGGCTACGATTTTTTACGGTCTATGGCCCCTGGGGACGACCCGACATGGCCCCTATGCTATTTGCAAAAGCAATCTGTGAAGGGAAGCCAATTAAGGTCTTCAATCACGGCGATATGCGCCGCGACTTTACCTATGTGGGTGATATTGTTCGGGGCGTGGTCCAAACCTTGGAAAGCTATCCTAAGCCCCTAAGCCAGGGCTCTCAATTGATGCCAGGCAACAGCACCGCTCCCTACCGGGTCTACAATATCGGCAATGGCAAACCGATTGGGCTGTTAGATTTTATTGAATTGCTGGAACTTGCCCTGGGGAAAGTGGCCCATAAGGAGCTATTGCCAATGCAACCTGGCGATGTCAAGGAAACCTATGCTGACATTAGCGGCTTACAAGAGGCCGTGGGTTTTGAACCCCAGACTCCCATTGAGGTTGGTATTCCAGCATTTGTGGATTGGTATTGCAACTACTATGGCATCAAAAAAGATGGCGCTAACAATTCCCTGGAAGATCTAGGCTGCAACAGAATCTAGCTGTTGGATCGCCAGACCTTGTTGGGCCTGCCAACGCACTTCCAAGTCACTGTCTTGGAGCAATTGAACCAGCCGTCCCTGGGCCTGCTCTGCGGGAATGTGGCCTAATCCTATCGTCGCTGCTGCCCTGACCTGGGGCTGTTTGTCCCGACTGGCTCGCAGAAGCTGAGGCAAGAGATCGAGGCTAGCTTGGTCAGCTAGTGCTTCAATCACTGTAGTTCTCACCCAAAAATTGGAGTAATTGGCCTTTTGGCATAGGGCCGCGATCGCCCCTTCTCCGCCAATCTTCCCCAAGGCCGTAGCAGCAGCCACCACAGCGGCCAGCTCGCGGCCATTCAGCATCTTAACCAGGGCTGGCACTGCTTTACCCAGATTACTCGCACCGGGAGCTGCTGCCCGAATTTCACCCAGAAGCTGGGCTGCCCGCAGCCGCACATCCAGTCGAGCATGGCCGAGCGCTTCCGTCAGCCCCAGGGTCGCTGCTTCACCAAAGCCGGCTAGATGTTGAGAAGCCATCTCTCGCTGCTCTGGGCGATCGCTACAGAGCGCCTGCAATAGACTGTGGAGCGATGGCTTAATGCCAGATTGAACAGATTGCTGAACTGCGACTGTAGCCATGATGTTAAAGGTCTATCGTTAGATGTCTGAGTAAAACAAGGTCTGGCAATAGACTAACGTGGGTGAAGGGGTCCGCCCCTGCATGGGAACCCTGAATTTGAGTCATTTGACAGGGCATTTGCTGAGTGGATGTACGGTAATAAAAAGCTCAATTCATATAGTGATAGCCATTGAGAATGGGCTTGATCCCTATTAACAGATATAGCCATAAATTGCGGTTTGAGGTTGGGCGAGCTGAAGCTCCATTTGCCAAGCCCAAATCTGATCGCCAAAAGAAAAATGCCACCACTCCTGGGGATGGTGCAAAAAACCTGCGGCGGCCATCACCTCAAACAACAGCGATCGCCGCTGATGATAGTCTTGCTCCTGGAGTCCCGTTGATGCCGCAAAGAACTGGGGGTGGGACTGGGGCACCATTTGATCAATTTCTGACCCCATGGCCACGGCTTTTCCAGCACCATCGATCAAGGTCAAATCCACTGCTGCCCCCGTGCTGTGGGGGGGCGGCATAGCCAGATCCAAGCTCGGAACCGCCCAAAATTGGTAAACGGCCTGCCAGATCGAATCCGCCGCCGCCGCCGTTATTGCTTCCGGCACCAGCCCCCGCCGCTGACATTCCTGGGCAAAGCTATGGTCTACCATGTATTGCTGTACTGCAATGGGACGATAGGCATCAAAAATTTGCAGCCGCCAAGTGGGCTGGCGTTGCTGGAGTCGCGCCTGGGCAAGCTGGAGCCGCTGCACAATGCCGGAGCGCAGGAAGAAGGGAGAGCGATCGCCATAGGGAGCTCCCACCGCCACATAGGGATGGGGATCTAGGCGAGAAAATTCTGCTGGAATGGCAACAAGAGGCTCGCCACAATCGGCGATCGCGATGGTTTGGTAAGGTTTTGTAATCAATTGTCGTGATCCATTCGTAATCATCAAATCAAAACTATTGGCCCCATCCCAAAAACCAGAAAAGAGAGCCAGGCATTTAAAGCCCAACTCTCTTTTCTAGGGATTCAGACCGTCCTGGGGAACGTTTCCCCTAGGCAGCGGTATAAACACTAATCTGCTTGCGGTTTTTGCCTTTGCGTTCAAAGGTAACGACACCATCAATCAAGGCGAACAGCGTGTCATCTTTACCACGACCGACATTATTGCCAGGCAGGACACTCGTGCCCCGCTGACGAATGAGAATGTTGCCTGCACGAACAGCTTCACCGCCAAATCGCTTGACGCCGAGGCGCTGGGCATTTGAATCGCGACCGTTACGGGTACTACCTGTACCTTTCTTATGAGCCATGGTGACCTACCGTAAAAAATCGAATGGGACTTGAAAACTGGGCTGATAGGAGCTGACAGGGGGGCAAACAAGCATTGGAGCAACTGGAGCCAATGGTGTCAGCCATCGCACCAAGCAGCTAAAGGGGATTGCGCTTCAACCTGCTATGGAGAGCTGATTAGAGCGATCGCAGTTAAGCTTCAACTTCGGCTTCAGAGAGGGGCAGTTCCGCCGCCGCTTCCCCCTGGGCAAGAACCTTGCCGTTGAGTGAAATTGACTCCACCATAACGCGGGTCAGCTCCTGGCGGTGGCCCTGCTTTTTGCGGGTCTTTTTCTTGGGAACCATCTTATAGACAATTACCTTTTTTCCCCGCAGGTGGCTCATCACCGTCGCCTCCACCGTCGCACCTTTGACATGGGGCTGGCCCACTTCAGTGCTGCCATTGTTGCTCAGCATCAACACTTTATCAAAGGTAATGCTGCCGTCAGGCTCCACAGCCTGGCGATCAATGTCGTAGAAGCGACCTGCTTCCACCCAGAGCTGCTTGCCAGCAGCTTCCACAATTGCATAGGTCATGTTGATTTTGTCTAGAGAGGGGCCGTACAGGTAGCCGAGCGGAACGAGCAACAGCACGTTCCCTGGCATTTCCAATCGCCTGACCTGATCCGAGCTGGATAGTTAGACAGACAGTTTTCTAGTCTCCTACGACGATAGTCGGGCTGTCAAGTTAGAAACGACTTTGTGCGACTTAAGCCAGCTAAGAACTTGCGCCCTGCTGTATTAGGCCGTCAGTGCCTGGGCGATCGCCACCTCCGTCACCCCCTCCCCAATGAACACCAAGCGCGTCTGGCGCGGCTCATCGGCTCCCCAGGGGCGATCAAAGAAATAGTCAAACCGATTGCCCACCCCCTGCAACACCAGGCGCATCGGCTTCTGGGCCACATGGACAAAGCCCTTGATGCGGTAGATTTCTTCCCGCTGGGTCAGCTGTTGCAGCTTGGCAACCAAGGCCCTCGGCTCAAATGTCTGGTCGCTTTCCCAGGCCACCGCCGTAACGTTTTCATCATGCTCATGCTCCGCCTCGTGGTCGTGGTGGCTGGGCCGGGCCGCCAAGTTGTCTTCCACGGCGGCATTAAAGCCCAACAGCACCTCCGCTGCCACCTGCCCTTGGTGACAAGGAATCACCTTGACATGGGCAGGCAGCTCTGTTTTGAGCCAGGCTTCCACCTTTTCGCGGGTAGCGGCATCGACTTGATCGACTTTGGTCAACAACACCAGGTCCGCACAGGCCAACTGATCCTCAAACAGCTCCTCCAGGGGCGTTTCATGGTCCAGGCTGTCATCGGCGCGGCGCTGGGCCTCAATACCATCCAGGTCCGAAGCAAACTGCCCCGCTGCCACCGCCACACAATCCACCACCGTAACTACGCCATCCACCGTGGCTCCCCGGCGGACTTCCGGCCAACGAAAGGCCTGGATCAGAGGCTTGGGCAGGGCCAGGCCGCTGGTTTCAATAACCATGCAGTCGATCTGCTCCCGCCGTTTTAGCAATGCCTCCATCGTGGGCAAAAACTCCTCCTGCACCGTGCAGCAGAGGCAACCGTTGGTCAGTTCTACGATATTGCTCGGATTGGCAGCCTGGTTGGAAATTCCGGTTTCACTGGGGGGATCATCACAGACCCCGCAGTCTCGAATCAAATCTCCATCAATGCCCACTTCACCAAACTCATTCACCAACACCGCAATGCGCCGTCCCCCGGCATTTTGCAACAGGTTGCGTACCAGCGTCGTCTTACCTGCTCCCAAAAAGCCAGTGATCACCGTAACGGGAATCTTATGCATAATTTCCAATGATGCCTATAGAACCAACAAAAATCATCGCCAATACAACCATCGTCAAGGCGTAAATTTGGTCCCCCTCACCCCAACCCCTCTCCACAAGGGGCTGGGGGATGAGGTCCGCTCCAGCTAGCCTGAGAACTTCCACCCTGCTGTACTAGCGGCTATACAACTACGCCCGAAAGCAAGGCCAAACCAGCTCCCAAAAAGGTAAATCCCGCGTAGCGCAGAACCGTGGCTGGATTCTTCAAGACCCGATCGCCCCAAACCTTCGCGCCACCATAGACCGCTGCAGCCACAGCCAACTGGACCAGGGTCAAGCCCAGCAAATAGCTCCACAACGGCGTCATCTCCGCCCCAAAAATCGCTTCACCAAAGGCATAGCCGTGGAACAGACCCGCGATCGCCCCCAACCCCAGCATCATCAGACTCCGGGGCGCTGCTTCTTGAGCTAAAAAGAAACCGGCCAGGGCCAAGGAGCCCGTCACGCCGATTTCCACCCAGCCCAAAGACAGACTGACTGCGTTCCAATGGAGCACCGCGCCCCCTAGGCCCCCAAGCACAAAAATTACCGGCAGCCACAGACCCACGGCAACCCGCAGGGCCAGCAGGCCGATCGCCAAAACAAACAGAAATGGTCCAGCCCCCA
>JAAUQQ010000235.1 GCA_012032745.1 Synechococcales cyanobacterium RM1_1_8 | reverse complement strand
GCTTCCCTTCCCCTTCTCCCCGCTTCCCTTCCCCTTCTCCCCGCGAGCCATGCCAACTGCCACCGCCACTGCCACTGCTCTGCCCCCCTCCAACCACCCCTTTGCGGAAATCATCCACCGCCTGGAAGCCGGGGGCTCCATGCTGCCCGACACCCCCGAAAACTTGCAGCAGATTATCGGCATCTACAAGGCCTATGCCGTGCCCATGGACTTTTATTGGCGCGATTTGCTCTACATTGCCGAGCAGGTCTTCCTCAACCCCCTGCCCGCCTTCAAATATTTCATATCCGAGGCCTATCTCGATCGCCCCAATGCCTACGCAGGTGACAGCGCCGACCTGCGCATCTGGCGGGGCGAAGCCGATGCCCATCCAGAGCTGCGCGAGTTTATGGCCAAGGGAGAGATCGGCCGCAAACTGCCCAAGTTGCTGCACCACCTCTGGCACGATCGCGTCAACATGGAGTTTGCCGAGGCCTGCATGGAGGCCATGCTCTGGCATGAGGATATCAATCCCCAGTTCAATGCCTACTTGGAGAGCGACGAATACCGAGAGAACAGCGATCGCGCCATCCGTGCCTACTTCAAGGGCAACCCGCTCATGCTGGGCCTGCACAAACTGTTCCCCGAGCTGCTGCGCGAGCAGGTCAAAAAACTCTCCTACTACGCCAACCTGGGCCTGTTTTGGGAGGTCATGGCCCCGGTTTTCTTTGAAATGAGCGACCTCTACGACGAAGGCAAGCTCACCACCGTCCCCGAAGCCATGGACTTCTTGGTCAACGGCATCTTTGCCGTGGCCGGTCGCCCCATCTACCACCATGTCTACATCCGGGGCGAATGCTACGAAATCATCCCCAAGTCCCAGGGCTTCACCTGGCTCTACGAGGCCGCCCTGCCCTACGTTGAAGCGGTGTTTTACCGCACCGCTCCCTTCCGGGGCACCAAGTCCTACAACGCCCAGGCCGGTCAGGTGCCCAGCGACCAGCGGGACTTCCACTACGGCATCCTCTACGCCGATGTCTTTCCGGTGGGCAGCGCCGGCATCCCGCCGACCTTGCTGATGCAGGACATGCTGCATTTTTTGCCCGACTACCTGATCGAGACCTATCGCAGCTATGGACGCGGCGAGGACGACATGCTGATTCAGCTGGGCATCACCTTTCAGCGCTCCATGTACAACGTCACCTCAGCGGTGATTCAGGCCCTGCGCACCGCCCTCTGCTACCCGCTGGATGATCCAGATCCGCGCCATCTCAAGGCCAATCGTGACTTTTTTGAGATGCAGATCGATCGCTTCAAGCGCCCCGAAGCTCGCCTGCGGGATGTGCAGGACCAGGATTATCGGTAGGGGGAGGTTGTGTATAAGTAGGTGATGGGTGATTGGGGGGCGATCCCAATGCGTACCGACCCGCTATGACCGATTACCTATCAACTATTCCCTAATGACTCATTACCGATTCCCCTTTGCCGATTCCCTATTACCCAATCCCCATGTCCACCATCGTCGATATTGCCGTCAGCAACGAAAACTTCTCTACCCTGGTGGCCGCTGTCCAGGCGGCGGGCTTGGTCGAGGCGCTCCAGTCCGAGGGGCCTTTCACGGTGTTTGCGCCGGTTAACGATGCCTTTGCGGCCCTGCCGCCGGGGACGGTGCAGACCCTGGTGGACAATCCGCCCCAGTTGGCCCGCATTTTGAAATTTCACGTCGTTTCTGGGCGCTGGACCCAGGAAGCGCTGCGCCAGCATTCAGTCCTGACCTCCCTAGAAGGCTCTGCGATTCCGATTCGGTTTGATCCCTTTGAAGTGAAAAATTCCACGGTGGTTAGCCCGGACATCGAGGCTAGCAACGGCATTATCCATGTCATCGATCGCGTCATTCTCATGGGCTAGCTGAGGAGCCTCTGGGCATGAATCTAAACCCCAGACAAGCTCCCAGGCCAGACTCAAGGCCGATACAGCCGCACCAGCCCATGGTCCTGCCCAATTTCTGCCACGAGATCGGCCTGGCCCCCCGGCTGGATCAGCGGCGGTATGAACAATGCTGGATGGAGCGCCTTCCAGAAATAGTCCACAAAGGCTTCTAGCTCGCGATCGCCCATGCCGCCGCGCCCCTGGGCTCGCAGCCGCCGCTCTGCTGCCAGCCGCCAGGTCTTGCTGAGGCGGTAGTCGCTCAAGGCCAGGACCATGAGCCCATCGAGCTGGTCCCACAGCGGCAAGTAGTCCCCCAGCCGGGCATTGCAGTCCCGCGCAAAGGCTCGATCGGCGGCGGTGACCAGGGGCGCTGGCAAAGGCAAAGCATTACCGTAATCACCACCGTCAAGGCCATCGAAGTGCTGGGGAGCCAGTGGCTGCATCCCCAGAAACCAGCCCTCGAACAGCACAATATCGATGTCTTGGACGATTTTGGGGGCGATGCGATCGCCCCTCCCCTCCCCCAGGGCCTTATCAAACTGGGGAATTTCCGCGACACCGCCCCGGCGCAGCGCAGCCAGTACCCCCAGGCCCAAGTCCAGATCATGGGTGCCCGGTGGCCCCCGCCAAATCAGCCGGGGATCCTGCTGCATCAAGGCCTGGCGCTCCCGATCGGTCTTGTAGAGATCATCGATGGAAAAGCCCAAGCAGCGGTAGCCCATCTGGCCCAGCAGCAGCGTCAAGACCTCGCCCAGGGTCGTCTTGCCCGCCCCCTGCATCCCCAGCAGCCCTTGGATCAGCGGTCGTCCCAGCCGCTGCCGTTGCACCACCAACTCCTCGGCTAGGGGCCGCCAAAGCTGCTTCAGCAAAGCCTCGGCCCCAGGGATTCCCCTGGCCTTTGCCCAGGCTAAAATTTCCGGCTCCGCTCGGCCCTGGGCCAGCTTGGCTAAATTCATTCCGCTAGATTGAATGTTTGGATTTTAAGATTTGGATGGCCTAGTACTCGGTGGAGTAAGTTCCTGGGCCAGCTTTAGCCGCCCTCATCCCCCAGTCCCTTCTCCCGGCTGTTGTGTTTTTTGGGGATAAGGGAAGCCGGATCGGAGCCCCTCTCCCTCCCTGGGAAAGGGGTTGGGGTGAGGGTAGCCAAACTTAAGCCGCAATCTACTAGGATCCCAATTTAAACGCTTCTAGAAACAGACAGTAGATGAATCCCACCTTGGCATAGTTGAGCAGCTCCAGCGGCAGCGGACGGGGCTTGAGCCGAGCCATCAGCCAGTTGATCAGCTCAATTAAAGCCACCAACACCGCCGCCACCGTGGTATCCCACACCGCCGCTTGGCCGGCGATCGCCGCCAGCGCACTGCCAATAAAAAACCCACCCAGCAGACTGATTACCTGGGCCGACAGCCGCCGCCAAGGGTTGCGGAACCAGGTGCCGAGGCGATCGGCGGTGCTTTCTAAAATTCGGGTCAGGCGCGTATCTTGCATGGGGGTAGACCAAGCCACAGGGCGGCGGAAAAGCAATGTCGCAGAACAAGACGTTTCAATATTGTCGTGGCACCATGGTAATGGAGGGCTGGCTTTCGCCCCCAAGCGCAGGTCGAGCTCCAGAGCCGGGCTTAAAGGTCGAGCTCAAGCGGCGGGCTCAAACAATTCGGGCTCAAACCCAGTGGCTTCAGCGTCCACCGTCTCAGCGCCAATTTACATTCTTTCAGCCCCAGCCCATCCGCCACTCAATTTCGAGGGCGATCGCCTCAAAAGTCTTAGGATCTTGACGGCATAGTTTTTAGGCATCGCTTGCAGGTGGATTCGAGTTCGACTTGTGCCAGCTTCCCAGTTGTGCCCGTTTCGCCCGCGCGCTCACCCTGTGCCATTTCCCTGCTCTCCCCAGCCCATTCATGACCTCGCTCTCCCTGTTGTCCCTGCCCATTTTCCGTCCCAGCGCCCTGGGGCGATCGCGTCTCCCCCTCGCGCCCGCTTCCCCACGCCTACCCCTGAAAGGGTTCGCGGGCGAGCATCCTGCTGGGGCTGCTGCTGCTCAGCAGTTGCCAGCTCCAATCCGCCAGCCGTCAATCCGCCAGCCGCCAATCCCCAGACTTGCCAGCCACCTCCATCACGCCTGATCCCGCGATCTCCTCGCCCCCCCGCTCCCCCGGAGAAGCCGACTCGGAACTGAGCCCAGCCGCTCGAACTGGCAACGCCGGAGAAGCAGCCTGGGCGCGCAGAGAGCCGGAGCTGGGATCAGCGGCCCGCGACGCTGCGAGCGGCCAGATCTCCCCAGGCCAGATCTCCCCAGGCCAGGCTGCTCCAGGCCAGCCGCCACAGAACCAGCCTGCTTGGGAACAATCCGCCAGCCCAGCGAAGCAAGTCGGCCCCTTCCGGCTGGGCAACCAAACCGAACACCCCATCCGCATCGCATTTCTGGCGGGCGGCGGCCCCGCCAGCCCCGCCGCCGCTGGCTCCACCCCAGCCAGGGCTCCAGCCAGATCCCCAGTCGAACCCTTCCACTGGGACTTCGCCCCCGGCGAAGGCAGCCGCGATGGCCTCTTGCTGGCCCTGCCCCAGGGGGATCTGAGCCTGGCTGCTGGGGATGTGTTGGTCGCCTTTGCCCAGGATGGCTCCCAGGAATATTGGGGGCCCTATGTGGTCGGCCAGACGGCGCTGCCCTACTGGGATGGCGATCGCCAAGAATGGCAGTTGCTGATCCAGCCCTAGGGAGATAATCGGCCCCAGATCTGGCCCGGCCCAGGTCCGCCCGCCGCCCCAGCCACCATGGGGTAAGATACGGGGCGTCTAGCGTTGTAGCTGTCTCAGCCGGGTTGTGGCATGGCCTTCGTCTCTCTCTTCTACGCCCTCTTTTTACTCCTCACCCTGGTGTTCTACTGGGGGTTCCACCAGGAGCGACTGCGGCTGATCGTGCTGCTGAGCGCCAGCTTGGTATTTTTTGCCACCCAGGCCGATGGCAAGATGGTGGTCTACCTGCCGCTGCTGGTGATTAGCACCGCCATCAACTTCTACTTTGGCCGTGCCCTTGACCAGAAGGCCCTGCTCCCGGACCATGCTGGGGAGGCGGACCTGTCCAATGAGGCTTGGCAATATGCCCAAAGCGGCTGGAATCACCAGCGCAGGCGCTCCCTGCTGGCGGGGATCCTGCTGAATGTCTTGGTGCTGCTGGGCTTCAAATACATTCCCTTCTTTTTAATCACCCTCGGTCAAACTCTCCAGCAGCCCAGCTTGCTAGAGGCCGCCGATAGCGTCAGCCGCAATCTGCTCGTGCCCCTGGGCATCAGCTACTTTACCTTTGAAAATATCGCCTACCTGGTCGATGTCTACCGGGGCGCACCCGCTACCCCTAGCCTGCTGCGCTTTGCCACTTACAAATTCCTGTTCGCCAAGCTCACCTCCGGCCCGATCACCCGCTATCACCACCTCAGCACCCAGTGGAAGAGTCGCCCTTTCCCCAGTGCGGAGGCCCTGAGTGAAGCCCTCTGGCTGATTGCGCGGGGGGCGGCGAAAAAGGCCCTCCTGGCCGATCAGCTCGCCTTGGTCGTCCAGCCCGGCTTGGACAACCTCGCCCGCGCAGGCAGCTTGGATATTTGGCTGTTGACCCTGGGCTATGGGCTCCAGCTCTATCTCGACTTTAGCGGCTATGTGGACATGGCGCGGGGCAGCGCCCAATTGTTTGGCCTCAACCTGCCCGAAAACTTTAGGAGCCCCTACTTTAGCTCCAGTATTGCCGACTTTTGGCGACGCTGGCACATGACCCTGGGGGATTGGCTACGCAACTATCTTTATTTTCCCTTGGGCGGCTCCCGGCGGGGCCTGGGTCGCACCTGCTTCAACCTGATGGTGGTGATGCTGGTGGCGGGCTTTTGGCATGATGCGAGCTGGGGGTTCTTGGCCTGGGGCGCGATCCATGGCGCGGCCATGGCGGTCCATCGCCTCACCGATGAATGGAGCCAGCAGCGTCCGGCCCTCCAGCGCTGGTGGCAGAGTCCCTGGGGTGGGGTTTCGGCTTGGGCGCTGACCCAGGGGGTGGTGTTTTTCTCCTGGCTATTTTTTGCTTTGCCGGATGTCTCCCAGGCTTGGTGGGCCGTGACCCATTTGCTGGGGCATAGCGCCGATGGCCAGTTTGCCCAGAATATTTATTTCGAAATTGTGGGGCTGACGCGGGGCCAGGTGGGGCTGCTGTTGGCGCTGTTGGCGATCGCCATGGCAGGGCTCCACGGCTTTGGCCGCAGCCTCAAGGTGCAGCTAGGCTGGCCGCTCAAGCTGGCCCTGGTACCGCTGTTGCTCTATGGGGTTTGGCAGTTGGGCCAGCAGGGGAGCGGTTCCTATATCTATTTCAATTTTTAGGGCTTTTGTTGGTTTCACCAGAGCTTCCTCTGGCTGACTGACCACCGCATTCAATCGGCTCGGATGGTCGTACTGGCTGGAAGTGGGCGTTGATCGGAGTAGCGCTGTTCGCCGGGACTGGGCTGTTAATCGGGGCTGGCTCGACAGCCAAGGGACAGGCTGCAACAGATCCGACAGCCTGGTTGCGGCCAGCTCGTTTCGCTCGGTACAGCGCCTCATCCGCCTGGGCAATAAACTGCTGTTGCTGGCCCCGCAGATCGGGAACGATAGTGGCAAAGCCAATGCTGACGGTCACCGGTTCCAGCAGCTCTGGGTGGCAGCTGTGGAGGCTGGCGATGTCGGTCAGCACCACATTGGCGATCGCCGCTGCCTCCGCCAGTTCCACGTTGGGCAAAATCACCGCAAACTCTTCGCCCCCATAGCGCGCCACCAGCTCCCCGGAACGGCGACAGCGATGGGCGATCGCCTGGGCAATCAGAGCCAGACAGCGATCGCCTTCCACATGGCCGTGGCTATCGTTGTATTGCTTGAAGTGATCAATATCGATCAGCAGCAGGGAAATGCAGTTTTGGTAACGCTGATTGCGCATCCACTCCTGCTCTAGCCGCTCATCAAAGCGACGGCGATTGGCGAGTCCCGTCAGTCCATCGATGTGGGCCCATTGAGCCAGTTGGGCCAGGGAGCGACCCTGCTCCCAGTCACAGTACCAGGCCAACAGTCCACAACCGAGGGTGACCCAGCCCAGCATGGCAGCCTGCAGCAGACCCTGGGCCTCCTGATCCCAAGACCTCGGCAGAATCCAGCCCCAGACCTGGACCTGATAAAGACAGAGCAGGCTCAGCAGAATTCCTCCGACATACAGATACAGATTGCGTCGGCCCAGGAGCAACATTGCCAGCACGGGCAACAGGGGCAGGGCGATCAAGCTCGGCGCATCCAGGCCGCCCGCAAAGCAGGCGATCGCCATCACCAGCCCCCAAAAACCGGCCAGCAGCACCCAGCAAGCTAGCCCAAAGGTTTCCCTGCCCGAATGGGCCAGCCCCTCCAGGGCAAGCAGGGCAGCGCAGTAGCTGACCAGGGAAATAGAAATAAACCGAGGGAAAGGGGAGCCGATTGCGTAACGAATGACTACAACACTTCCCACAAAACCAGATATGTAGAGGGTTAGGAAGGTCATTAGCCGAAGGCGCAGCTCGCCATTCAGCGTTTCAATGGAGGGTCGCTCATCCACAAGTTTTAAGGGAGAAAAGCACTTCTAGTTCATTCAAGGCAAATTCTTTAGCAATTCTCCAAGCCTCACGCAACCTAGTATTTCAAAGGCTGGAAATTGGTAATAGGGGAAACCCACGGGACTCAAGCGGACTCTCAGGGTAGGGTTTCAGACATGCAGCGGTGATTTTTTGTATTATTTTTTGGTAGTCAATCAACTCTAACTCAAGCCCTGTCTGACTTCATCCCCATAAGAAATGCAGAAAATGCTGGTGATTTAGCCATTATTTGCGCGATCGCGGGTCAATCGATGTTCCCGCTTGCAGTTCCGATTGCGCGAGGCTATCCCAAAAATCCAGCACAGACTGCTGCTCTTGAGGCAACAGCCGAAGGCTATCTAACACCGCTTGCTGAAGACTGACATTCTGCATGATGACTCAG
>JAAUQQ010000001.1 GCA_012032745.1 Synechococcales cyanobacterium RM1_1_8 | reverse complement strand
CTGTACCCACCAGGGCTGTACCGTGGCAAAAGTAGGGACCAACTCCGATGGCGATGGCTTTTTGTGCCCTTGCCATGGGGCGGTGTTTGGCGAGGGGGGCGATCGCCAAGCCGGTCCCGCCCAGCGCAATCTCGATCGCTTCGAGATTCTCCAGCGCGAGGGCAATCGCATCCAGCTCGCGGCGATCGCTGGCGATGGGGCTGCGATCGCCGAATCGGTCCTCCAGGCAGACTACTACGTCTTTGCCGCAGACGTGGTCGGCATGAGGAACCTGTTTGCCCTCTCCGCAGGCGAGCCCCATGGCGAAACCCTCCAGCAGGTATCGGAACTGGCCACAGCGGATCCCTTTGCCGTCACCCGCTTTTGGCTGGACCGCGACTTTGACTGGGAGCATAGCAACTTCACCTCGCTGTCGGGCTACAAGCTCACGGACAGTATCAGCCTCTACCACCGCATCCAGGACGACTACCGCGCTTGGGCGGAGCGGACGGGGGGCAGTGTGGTGGAGCTGCATTCCTACTGCTACAAAGAGAAGGACTTCCCGACCCAGCAGGATGTACTCCATACCTTTGAGGCGGAGCTGTATGAGATTGTGCCAGCCCTTCGGGGGGCGAAGATTCTCCATCGAGAACTGGTCAATCAGAAGAACTTCTCCGGCTTCCCGCCGGGCAGCCATGCGAATCGGCCTGAGACCGCGACGGCGGTGTCGAATCTGATCTTTGCGGGGGATTGGGTGAAGATGCCGTTTCCCTGTGGGCTGATGGAGCGGGCGGTGAGCAGTGGTCTATTGGCGGCCAATGCGATCTGTGAGCGGGAGGGGTTGCAGCGGCGGCCCCTGCTGACGGTGAATCCGGCGGGGGTGTTGTCGCCGGTGATTACGGCTTAGGCTGGGCCAGGCTGGGCGAACGGCTGTTCGCCCCTACGGTTGCGATCGCTCGTTGTCTCATTTGGATGCTATGACTGCCGCTTCTGACACAATTACCAACGCCACTGCGGTGGCGATCGAAGCCCAGCGGGAATCCACAGCCCAGGGCCGCCAGGATGTGCGCAACCTGCCGCCCAATCTCAACCATTGGTATGCCCTGGCGCGGAGCAGCGCTGTGGGTGATACGCCTTTGGCGGTGGAGATTTGGGGAATGGCGATCGCCCTCTACCGCGATGACCAGAACCAAGTCCATGCCCTGGAAGACCGCTGCCCCCATCGCCAGGTCAAGCTCAGCCACGGAGCCGTGGTCGGTCAAAACCTGGAATGCGCCTACCATGCTTGGCAATTCGATGCCCAGGGTAACTGCGCCGAGGTGCCCTACCTGGAGGCGAATCAAAAGCTGCCTAGCTGCAAAATTCGCAGCTATCCCGTTCGGGAGCAGGATGGTTTTATTTGGGTCTGGCCCGGCGATCGGGCTTTGCTAGACGCCCCAGTCGAGATTCCAGAGAATGCCCAGGCCAATGCTAAGGCTCCTGTCCCCCTGGCGATCCCCGAATGGGACCACCTCAACTACATCGCCACCGTCTCCACGATCGACTGCGAGGCCCATTTCTCGTTCTTGATTGAGAACCTGATGGACATGTACCACGGCCATCTGCACCGGGGCTTCCAGGCCTGGGCTTCGGCTTCCCTGGAGACCCTAGAGGAAACGCCGGACAAAGTGGATGCCCTCTACACCGCCGAGAGCTACTACAAAATCGACAAGATCTGGTCCATTTCCCAGCTCTTCTTCCCCGCCCTGCGCCAGCTCCACCCCGAGCCCCTGCGGGTCACCTACGCCTATCCCAACTGGACTTCGTCCCTGGGCGATGACTTCCGCATCATTTGCCTATTTGTGCCCATCAGCCCCACCCACACGCGGGCGCACCTGATTCACTTCGTGTCGCTCAATGCCTTCTGGCGGCTGCATAAACTGCCGCTGAGGTTCCGCCGCTTCATCAAAGACAGCCTCTTTGGCGCGGCCCAGAAAATGCTTGATGGCTTGGTGGGCGAGGATGTGGTCATGCTCGAAGAAGAGCAGGCGGCCTACCTGGGTCAGCCCGATCGCCGCCCCTACGAACTCAACCGCGCCTGCCTAGCGGTCCAGCGCCTGATCGCCAACCAAGCGACACAGACGGCTCCCTAGGCGCTCCGAGGCTCAAACCTCGACGCCAGCAGACCCGTAGTAGCGGGAGTACCACCACTGGCGCTGGTCTGGGGACAGGCGATCGCTATACATCGTCACCACAAACGCCTCGCCGCCATAGCCAGGCTCCAAAATCTCAACGTTATAGGATGGCGCATTCTTAACTGAAATATCGGGCACAAACCGCCGCCCAATGCGCCGCCAGCTCGGCTCCTTACTGCGCCATTGCAAACGACAGGCAGGCCAGGGCAGCGTCTCCCGATCAAACAGCCGACAGCAGGGGCCGATGATGCGATAGCTGTAATGTCCCCCCAGACTTGATGTGATGTAGCCGCTGGGCCAGGGATGGGCCACAGGCTGGGAGAGGGATGCCGCCGGAGCAGAGTCTAACGCCATGGCTCCCCCAACGTTTTGGCTTTCACCTGCTACCACTACTCTGTCTACCACCGATTCACCCACGACCGATTCACCCATGACCAATTCATCCACTCAACATCCTGCCACGGCACAATTCCCCTGACTTGAAGAGCTAGGGCTAGCTCTGGCCAGGGCGATCTTCAGCAAAGCTCTCGGGCGGACTGACCGATTGTTGCAAAACCTGCTGGGGCTGGCTCCCCTCGATCGCCGTCGTAGAACGAATCCGGTTGAGCTGCTTGAGCGCCCAGCGGGCCGTCTCCTGCACCTCTGGGTCCGAATCCTCCAGGGCGGCATTGAGCAGATGGCTAATCTGGGCCACCAGGTCATAGATGCGGGTCAAATCGCGAATCGCATTCTTGCGCACCTCAGGATTTTCATCCTGCAAAGAAATCGCCAGGGCCTGCTTCATCGGCTTCAGGGTCTGGGTGCCAATTTCGGACAGGGCCGACAAAATCAGGCTGCGCTGGCGAGAATCGGAACTCGCCATCAAATTGACCAAAGGCTGAATCGCTCGCGAATCGGAGCGCTGGCCCAGCTCCCAAATCGCCTTGCGTCGCTTGGCCGGATCCACGCTTTGCAAATCCGTCACCAACACCTCGACAATATCCACCCGAGCGAGGCGGCTGGTGACCAAATCGGGCTGCTCCAGGCGGCCCGGCGGCCCGGCCCAGGCAATCTCAGAAGGCGGCGGCGGTGGCGTGAGGGAATGGGGGGAAGTGGCTAGGGCTGGATCCGGGGCGCTGGGGCTGAGTTGCCCTGGGGGAGCGGCAGGATGGGCCGATGGGTTGCTGGGATCTTGGCTAGCACCGGGTCGGCTGGCACCGGATCGGCTGGCACCGGGTCGGGCCGCACTGGCTCGGGCCGCAGCACCGGGCATCAGAGGGGATTGCGCTCTGCCATGGGTACCCTGGGCGGCGCTTTGGGTCGCGGCGCTTTGGGCGGCGATCGCCACCTGGGCAGCGGTCAGCGGCACCGCCGAACGGGAGGTCTGAGCCTGGGGAACATGGGCAAGGCCCTGGGCATTCGCAGCACCAGGCTGGCTGCCAGGGGAAGCCAATGCCCCTGGGTCCGGCAACAGTCCAGTGCCCAGGGGCGCTGGCAACAACTCTGCGGATGTCGCGGACCCCAGGTTTGAATCCGCATCGGATGGAGCCTGGTCCGAAAAGGGCTTGGGAATGGGAACAGACAGGATTTTCCAGAGCCCAAAGCCACCAGCCCCTAGACCCACTAGGGCGATCGCAGGATGATCAAACGCCGAGGCGATTCCTCGCCCTGGGCTCCAGCCTCATCTCCAGGCCCGTCTCCCCCAGCCGCCTCTCCCCCAGCAGCCTCCCCCGCACCAGTCTCTGGAGAAGGTGGTTTTTCCGTTTCCCCGGTCAAAGGCCCCCAGGTGGCACTGTCCACTGCCCCCGTGGGCTCCAAATTATTTTTGAGCTGAAACGCTTTGACGGCTTCTGCGGTTTCCGAGCTGAAGTTGCTGTTGATATCGCCGCTGTAGTAGCCCTGCTGCTGGAGCAACACATGGACCTGGATCACGAGGGGGCCTGCTTCACTGCCCACGGTCAGGGTGGGTCGCTCGACGGGCTGATCGCCTGGCGGCTGGGCGTCACCGGCTTGGGCGTCGCCGGCTTGGGCGTCACCTCCGTCTTCGCCGGGACTGGCCGCTTGGGCCAGCAGCAAAGGGCTGCTGACGGGCTGGCCAGCAACAGGCTGGGAGGCGATCGCGGCTTCCCCAGCAGCTATCCCATCGCGCTCCAGATTCGGCAGCACAGAGGCCATTGCGGATGTTCCTGTGCCTACAACAACACTGGAGACGAGCAGCATCCAAACGGGGGCGCGAGAAATGATGGGCATGGCTCAGGCGTGACAGGACACAGAAATCAGCTTGGGGGCCGAAGCAAAATCATACTAACAGCTCATTTCCATCGAGCCGATGCAGGTCCAAGCGCCGCCCTAGATCGCCATGGCAATCGCAGCGCATCCCCTATAGACCTACGTAATAAATGATGCACAAACAGGGAGATTTTATACATAATTTTCTGAAGTTTTTTGCCCTCGAAGTCATCGCTAGGTCATTTCCCCCATGGTTCCTCTTACAGGCGAGTCGGCTTCCCAGCCGGAGGGAGCGGCTCACTCTCCTGGGGCAGTTTAGAGCCAGTGGCTGGGCGAATCTCTGGGCGAATCTCTGGGCGAATCTCTGGGCAAGTCTCTGGGCAAATCTCCGAGTCATTCACCGCTCCAGCCACCTCCCCAGCAAGGGGTGGGATAGAATCCGTCGCCCCCCAGGGAAACAGCCCCTGGGCCAGGCGATCGCGCTGATTGATCAAATAAATACTCACCAAGGTTAGCCCGACCCCCAAAAATTGCAGATCGCTCAGCACCTCCTGCAGGAACAGGCTGCCAAAGGCCAAGGCAAACACCGGCGTCAAGAAGGTCAGGGAGCTAAGGCTGGTGAGACTGCCCGCCGCCGCAAAATAGAAGAACAGGCCATAGGCGATCGCGCTGCCAAACACCGTGGCATAGGCCAAGGCCAGCCAATCGGCCCCCGTCAGGACCGCCGTGGCCTGGGGCTCTAGCTGCCAAGACAACAGCCCCAGGGGCAAACCGCCAATCACCATATGCCAGCCCGTCGCCATCAAGGAATCGGCCCGCTGGGAGACATAGCGGCTCAGGATCGTCCCCAGGGCCATGGACAGCGAGGCCAGCAGCATCAGCCATTCACCGTTTTGGAACAGGGCAACGAGCCAGCGATCGGGCAGCCCTGGCCACCGCCCCGGCGACAGCAGCTCCGACCAGCCAGCCCCAGCCAGCCCCGCCCGCAGCCCCTGGACCAAGGCCGTCCCCGTCTGGATAATCCAAGCATCGGGCAGACCCAAGAGAGCAATGCCGCAGATGCCCACCACCAGCCCCAGCCAGCCCCAGGAGCCGATGCGCTCCCCAAACAGCCAACTGGCCAACAGCGCCACAGCCAAGGGCTGGGAATCGATCATCACCGAGCCCAAGCCCGCCCCGGTGCGCTGGAGCCCCTGGGCGAGCAACCCTTGGAACAGCATCCCATCCACCGCCGCAAAGGCCACAATCCAAGCCCAGCTCCGCCAGCCCTGGGGCTGGGGCCGCCCCAGCATGACGCCCACGGCCAAGACGAGCAGCCCCGCCGGAAACAGCCGCACCGCCGCTAAAAACAGCGGCTCGGTATGGTCCAGCGTTCCTTTCATGGCGACCATGGCGGTGCCCCAAAAAAAGAAAGGAGCCACCAATAACAGCGATCGCCATGGCGAAGAGGAAGAAGGAGAGAGCATAAATCGAGCTAGGCCCCGCGACCCTATTCAGGTACGGACAGCGAAAAAAGGAGAGCAGGTAAAGGTTGAAAGGCAAGCGGGGCGAAGCAAGCGAAAATCAAGACGCCCATCCAGCCGTGACTAAAGGATATCCCCATATCTTTTCCTGTGCTGCACTGGCTGGAGCCTAGAGCAATGGTTTGCGGCAAATCGCTGGGGGCAAATCGCTGGGGGCCGATCGCTCGAAGCTTGCCCTCGCTCGTCCCCCCGAAAATCCCAGACCGCCCCCCCGCAGCTTCCCCTGGAGAATTGATTCGCCCATCGACGGGGTCGTCAACTATGGCGTCGTCAACTGGGGGATGATTGACTAGGGCCGCCGCTCCATGGCTCGCCCCTTTCGCCCACACTCCTTTCTCCCACAGGCAACCCCCCGTTTTATGATCTGGCCGTTCAAAACTAGCTTCCGTAAAAGAATCGCCCGCATCGAAGTGTCTGGCGCGATCGCCGGCAACACCCGAGAGCAGGTCATCAAAGCCCTAAAAACCGTTGAAGAGCGGCGCTATCCTGGCCTGCTGCTGCGCATCGACAGCCCCGGCGGCACCGTCGGCGACTCCCAGGAGATCCATGCCGCCCTGCTGCGACTCCAGCCCAGCACAAAGATCGTGGCCAGCTTCGGCAATATCTCTGCCTCGGGCGGTGTCTACATTGCCATGGGAGCCCACCACATCGTCTCCAACCCAGGGGCAATCACCGGCAGCATCGGCGTCATCCTGCGGGGCAACAACCTAGAACGCCTGCTGGATAAAGTCGGCGTTTCGTTCAAAGTGATTAAATCTGGCCCCTACAAAGATATTCTGGCCTTCGATCGCGAACTCATCCCGGAAGAGCAAAGCATCCTCCAAGCCCTGATCGACAGCAGCTACGAACAATTTGTCGGAGCAGTGGCCGAAGCCCGAAAGCTACCCATCGAGACCGTCAAAAGCTTCGCCGATGGCCGGGTCTTCACGGGCGAACAGGCCCTCAGCCTCGGCCTCGTCGATCGCCTGGGGGGCGAAGCCGAAGCCCAGCGCTGGCTCGCGGAGCTGGTCAGCCTGGATCCGGACAAGGTCGAGGTGGACCACTTGGAAGAACCCAAGCCATTCTGGAGCCGCCTCGTGCCAGGCAGAAGCCAGGCGAGCTGGCCCCCAGGCTTGGCTCAGCTCGGCTTTGACCTCACCACCAGCGGTTTGCCCCTCTGGCTCTACCGCCCCTAAGAATTGTCCCTGGCAAATGGTTGGGCGATCGCCCCAACCATTTGCCCAGCCAGCCCCCAACCATAAGGGGTCACCCCCCACAATTCACCAGCCAAGCCCTAGACTCTGAGATGGCATGGCGTCGATGTATCGAAGTGATTTGATACCCTAGACTTCGGGCAAGTCCAAAAGCAAGGGAGAGGCTGAATTCAAACTTCAGTCCATACCCCAGTTCTGGGCCTCATCCAGGTCATTTAGACTTAACCCAACACAAGCGGAGGATCGGACTGTGGAATGGCGCGTACGTGCAATTCGAGGAGCAATTACGGTGCCGGAGAACTCGGCAGCCGCCATGGAGCAAGCCGTGACCGAGCTTCTCAATGAGCTAGAAGCTTATAACACCATCACCCCGGCGGAAATGGTGAGTGTGACATTCTCCGTAACCCCAGACCTGGATGCAATTTTTCCCGCTTCGGTGGCCCGCCGCCGCCGGGGCTGGCAGCAGGTGCCGCTGCTGGATGTGCAGCAGATGATGGTGCAGGGCAGCCTAGAGCGCTGCATTCGGCTGCTGCTGCAATTTAACTGCGACGATCCCCAGCGCCAGGTCTTCCATCCCTATCTCCGCCAGGCCAAGCGCTTGAGGCCAGACTGGAGCAGGCCTGAAGCCGTGCTGCCATCCTAGGACCTAGGCAGGCCGCTCCCTTCTCGAAACATTGTGCTTTGCTCGGAAACAAAGCCCCAAAACAATTGAGCAAGCAATTGAGCGGGCCTGGTTAGCCAGGCCCGCTCAATTGCTTTGGGTGTCGCTCGCCCCTAACGCCTAGAAACCTCTTGGGCAAGCGCTTGGGAGGCTTCCATCGGCAGGCTGCTGCGGCGCTTCAACGGCCTGACCACGGATTCGACGCCAGTTGGATCAACGTCTAGCTCACCGAGGCCAGTCAGCTCAACGCTGGACAATTCCTTACTGGCCAATTCCCTCAAACCCGCCAAATCTTCTGAATCCGCAGGGACTTCTGAATCCGCAGGCGCGCCTTCTTCAGCCGAGGCGGCTCCATGGCCGGACCAGCGGACGCCACAGAACGTATCGTAAAGGACACCGAAGAAATCTTGCCTACTCTGGAAAATCCCCATGCGCTGGGGCGAACCCTTGGCATCCAGGAGGTGCTGAGTGGCGTAGTAAGCCTCCTGGTAGCGATACCAGGGAATCCGAGGCCAGAGGTGGTGGATCAAGTGGTAGTTCTGACCCATGATCAAGATGTTGAGCAGCCGGCTGGGGTAAACGCGGGCATTTTTCCAGCGATCGCGCTCCGCAAAGGGCCGATGGGGCAAATAGTCAAAAAACAACCCCAAGGTTATGCCCACCACCAGGGCTGGGGTGAACCAATAATTCATCAGATAGGGCAGAAAGCCGAAATGCACCGCCGCCAGCACAATGCAAACCACAGCTAAGCGGCCCAGGAACCATTCCAGCAGTTCAAACTTGCGCCACAGCCGCCGCTGGAAAAAATAAACTTCGTGATAGAAAAAGCGCGCAGCGATCAGCAGCAGCGGCCCTCCCGTCGAAACAAAATGATCGGGATCATTCTCAGGATCGTTCACATTGGCATGGTGTTGCATGTGAACTCGGGTGAACACCGGGAATGAGAACCCCAGCAACAGCGCACTGGCATGGCCCATGGCTGCATTCCAGCGGCGATCGGGGTGGGCCGCATGGTGGGATGCATCATGGATAACGGTGCCGGACAGATGCAACGCCAACACATTCATTGCAAAACAGCACCAATTCACCCAACCCCAGCAAAAATGCCCCGCAGTCGCCAAGGCCACCAGGGCAAAGGCGCTAAGAATCATCCAAACATTGGGATTGAACCGGCCCGGAAGACGCACGAACGCCCTAGGTACCGTCAGGGGCAGTGAAGCCTCCGACATGGATTTAAACTCCTTACCACTCTCAACACGCTAGGACCATGAGGCCGAAAAGCGTTCGCCCGAAGATACCACGTACGAACGGCCTAACTGGGAGATTTATTAGTTATTCCCGCTGCTCCTTGGCAGTATAGGCCAGTTGTTACGAACAATAAAGTTATCCAACAAAATCTAATAATTTCCAAAATTTCCCTAGGGTCGGCCTTGACCGTCTGTAAAACGCAACGTAGTGCTTCAGTAAATTCATCCCCCAGACTTATCCCAAATAACAGCCTGAGCGGTCGGCGATCGCCTGTGACGGAGAACACGCGATGACTGGGCCATGCATCACCAAGCCCTAACAGCATTCCTAACACAACCCAGCCAGCCACACCGAGCATGGCCCAGCGCCGCAGCTCACCAGAGGGAGCGGCGATCGCCCAAGCAATTCCCCAAACGGCGAGCAGCCCAGCCACGCTGATATCAGCCCAGTCATGGGGCCGGGCACAGCCCAGGGATAAAATGCGGATGAAAGGACTTGAACCTTCACGCCTTGCGGCACCAGAACCTAAATCTGGCGCGTCTACCAATTCCGCCACATCCGCAGGTCTGCTCGATAATAGCAAACTTTGAGTTCCGAATCTCAGGGCAACCATCCCAGGCCGTCCCTGTTTAGGCCGCCGCCCCACAGTCAGGATTTACGGTGAGCAAGGATTTACGGTGAGGATATTTCAATGCTCAACCCTCCTCTCAGGCCCGTTGCAGCACAAACAGGCTCCCCGCATTGCCGCGATTGATCCGCAGTTGATCGTCCAGATAAGTCAGATCAATCCAGCCCGGCGATTCTCGACGGCGGATCGGAAAATCCAGGGCCGTGAGCCGCTGCCCCGACTCCAGCCGCTCGATCCAAGCGGCGGCTCCCGGATAGTTGGCTAAGCGCTGGAGCCCGAACACCGCCCGCTCGAAACGAACGGAAAGGCGCTGGGGGGAGGCCACCTCAAAGCCTGCCACAACGCTGACCAGTCCCTCTAGGTAGGGCAGACTGCGGGTTTCGGCAATGTTGTAGACGCGGCGGCGATCGCTGCGGATGCATTGATAGATCTGCCCCAGCTCGGTCAGGGGCAGACGGTTGATACCCAGGAGTTCACTGCTGCTGGTGTAGAGCAAGCGCCAGTCGCCATTCAGCAGGGCAGCAGCGGCGGTGGGATTGGCGGTGGGGTTGCGTTCCTCCAGGCAGACCGCTGCGGCATTGATGGCAACTTGCTGCTCGGGGGTTGCCAGAATACCCCGGTTTGTGGGGGCGATCGCGGCCAGTAACTCTGCTTTTCCAATCATGGAAACACTCTACAAAACAACATTTGTCCAGGGAGACTGGGTCGCTGGCCAGGAACACAGCCCCAGACTCTCGCCCCCAGCAACACCCAAGCCCCGACCTTTGCAGCAGGGGTTTTCCACTATGATGGAACAACTGTCCAAATTTAGAAGGGCTGCCAGCGGATTTGTCCAGTCTGGGCCAGATCGCCCTCAACCGGACCTCT
Organism: Synechococcales cyanobacterium RM1_1_8; assembly: GCA_012032745.1. Classification (GTDB taxonomy): domain Bacteria; phylum Cyanobacteriota; class Cyanobacteriia; order PCC-9006; family JAAUQQ01; genus JAAUQQ01. The sequence goes on along the minus strand of JAAUQQ010000001.1, from coordinate 36,304 downwards.
CCCAAGACATCCCTTCGCAGCTCAACGACTTAAGTTCCCGCAGAAAAAATAGGCCTACGATGGAAAATCCGTCTTTACGTTCCGAGCCCCGCTATCAGCAAGCGCCGGTCCTCCCCTCCGCTGGCGAGCCCTCTATCCTGGAATGGCTCGAAAAAAGTGGCCGCCTGATTGCCCGCGAAAGCGATGACAGCAAGCTGCTGGATGCAGAGGAAGAGGAAATCGCAGCCCTAATGGGCGTCGATGATGGCAAGTTCGATGAAGAGGACGATGATGGTTTCGATGACGACGATTAACGGCGTGACCAATTAATGGCGTGACCAATTAATGGCGTGACCAATTAACGGCGGGACCGTAGGTTAGCGGTCCGGTGGAGGCAGGTCAGCATAGACACAACAGTTGATATCGAAAGCTCCCGAACTGGTCTCTGTTTGCCCTGCATTGATTTGCCCTTCAAGGCCATCTAACCCAGCCAAACCCCAAAGCCGCTCCGCCCAATCAGCCGTTATCGGAGTCGCATCCGAGTAGCTTTTTTTGCTCCTCTAGGCCAGGTTGCCCCGTCCCCCGGCTAGGAATGTTGGCTGGTATGCTGACAAACCCGAGGTTTTGCGATAATTTTGGTCACACTGTCGGATAACCCCCGGTTGGGGCTGAATCCCCTAGTGATCCATGTTGTGGTGAAGAGGAAAACATCGAGTGGTGGACGCAAAATACTTGGCAGAAGCGCCGAGCCTGACCGGCAGTAAGCTTCTGTGGGCCTTGGCTTCGGGGTTGACCTTCTCGGCCTTGGGTTTAGATGTGGCAGCGGGCCGCCTGCCCACCAGCCCAACCAGCCTATTCTTTCCGCTAGTGAGCTGCGCGCTGCTCTCAGGCATTGCCGGTTACTGGGTCATTCCCATTCTACGCAACTTAAAGGCAGGTCAGTACATTCGTGAAGATGGTCCCAAGGCCCATCTCAAGAAGGCGGGCACGCCGACCATGGGCGGTATTTTTATTGTTCCCGTGGCGGTGCTCTATTCTCTCCTGGCCACTGGCTTCGCACCCGCTGCCACCGCCGCCGCAGGCCTCACCCTCGCCTTTGGGTTGGTTGGCTGGCTGGATGACTGGCAAATCCTGCGCTATCGCTCCAACAAAGGCATCTCGCCTCGCCTCAAGCTGCTTCTACAGCTTGGATTTGGAATTTTGTTCTGCCTGTGGCTGGCCTTCGGCTCGGACTTGGGTTGGGAGGCGGTGACCTCAGTGTCTTTGCCCTTCAACATACTGCTGCCCCTGGGGTTGCTGTTTTGGCCCCTCGCTTTGTTTGTCATGATGGCCGAAAGCAATGCAACCAACCTCACCGATGGGGTCGATGGTTTAGCGGCGGGTACGGGGGCGATCGCCCTCCTCGGCCTCGGTGCGTTTCTGGGTCTGCCCAACAGCGCGGGCGCAGTGCAGTTCCCCGAACTCATGACCTTCGCGGCGGCCACGGCTGGCAGTTACCTGGGCTTTTTGATCCACAACCGCAACCCGGCCCGCGTCTTCATGGGCGATACCGGCTCCCTGGCCCTGGGGGGAGCGCTTGCGGCGATCGCCCTAATTGGCAACCTGCTCTGGGTGCTATTACTCCTGGGCGGCCTCTTCCTGGCCGAATCCCTCTCTGTGATTGCCCAAGTCGGGTACTACAAAGCCACAAAAGGCCCCGATGGCATCGGCAAGCGCCTGTTCAAGATGGCCCCGCTCCACCACCACCTGGAGCTCAGCGGCTGGCCAGAAACCCAGGTCGTTGCGACCTTCTACGGTGTTGGCCTGCTCCTAGCGGTGCTTTGCTACTTCATCCACTAGCTGGCTGTTTACGCTGATTTATTTTCTTCAACTCCGCAGGCAGACAAGCCAAGAAACAAGCCACACAGCCCAACAAGCCACACAACCGAAGCAACCCACAGCAAAGCCCTGGAGTTAATCGCCTCAGGGCTTTGCTGTTTCGATTTCCAAGGCGCTCATCGCTCCTTGACGCTCTTCCTAGGCCAGAACGCCATTCAAAAAGATATCCGACAGCCCCTCAGCCATGTCCTGCAGAATCTGGGGAGAAGGATTCGCCTCCAGCACAGCCACTTCGCTAAAGCCCGCCACCATAAACATACCAAGGAAAATCCGAGCAATGACCTTGGGGTTAATGGGCCGGTAGATGCCGCGATCGATGGCCGTCTGGAAAAAGGCTTCAGACACGACCATCATCTTATCGAGCACATCCCGCTGAATCCGCTCTTGCAGCTCCGGGTGAAACTGGGTCTCCATCAGGCAAACCCGCATCAAGTCAGTATTTTCGCTGAGATGCTTGATGCGCTTACGCATCACCTCTTCCACCGCGCGATAGCTACTCATTTCGCTCAGCTCAGTCAGCAGATCCGTCAGAATCTCGATCCAGCCCTCCGTTGAGAGCTCCACCAAGATGGCTTTCTTGTTGGGGAAATGGCGAAACAGAGTTCCCTCAGCAACCCCAGCGGATTGGGCTAGATCGCGAGTCGTGGTGCCGTCATAGCCATGGCGAGAAAATAGCTGCTGAGCTGCTTTCAAAATGCGAGTTTTGGTTTCAGCTTCTGGCGGTACGGTGCGGCGAGCAAGTCTCATAGCCAAATAGCCTCATAGCGGACAAAGGAGCGGATCAAGAACCGGAAATCGCTGCTCTAAACATGCCTCACACCATATAAGCTAGCGGTTGGGCGGAATGGAACCCCTGCAAAACGAGATCGAACAGCTCAGCCCCTAGGGCCTTGAGACCCATTGTGGCTCAAGGCTACAAGCTACTGCCTTCCGGTTCATAGAACCTTACACTTGTATCCATTCCTGAACATTTGGCGAGACCAAGGTTTACGGTCAATCGCACGAATGTGTGGATGGCGTGGGTCTGAGCTCGAAATGACCTGCATTGCTGCTGTCCAGGCTAGACAGAAAGACACAGATTACGCAGTACGGCGGCGTAATCCATTCACATAGTCCAAGGCTTGGTCATAGCCATTTCCGCCCAGGGTCGCCATCATGGCAATGGCTAGGGACAAGCGCAGATTTTCGCGAGAGAACAACAGCTTTGGCGCAGCGCGCAGACCCTTGAGGTGATAGTGGGAGGCTAAGCGGGCATCCTGGGCTACACTTTGCAACGCTTTCCAAGCCAGACAGAAGTTGGCATAGCCACAGGTCAAGGGCCGCAGGCCCTTCAGGGCCGCTGGGGCCGCCTGAAAACTCTTTTCAATCACGAGGTCAAAAGCTCGTTCCATTTGGCGACAGTCCTTGGTCAAGCTGGTCGGTACCTGGCGATAGAAGGTCAGCGCCTCGGGAATTACGGCAAACTGGTAGTGCTGAGCCATGCGAATCCACATGTCCCAGTCTTCCATGGAAAGCAAATCGCGATCGAACTCTCCAACCTGCTCAAAACAATGGCGGCGAACCATGACCGAAGCACAGGCCACATCGTTTTGCAGCAGCAGTGATTCATAGACCTGCCCCTGGGCTTGGGATTGCAAGACACGCCCGGTCGCTTTGCCTGTCACATCAACCATGGCCAGCCAGGTGTGGACCAAGGCTGTCGTTGGATTGTGATCGAGGCAGGCCACCTGTTGCTCCAGCTTACTGGGAGCCCACATATCATCTGCATCCAGAAAGGCGATATAGTCACCCTGGGATGCTTGCACGCCTCGGTTGCGAGCACCGGAAATGCCCTGGTTTGTTTGGGTAATGAGTCGGTACTTTGCATCCTGAATATGCTGTTTAAACCACTCCTCAATTCCATCTGAGCTACCGTCGTTGATAATAATGACCTCAAAATCATTGAAGCCCTGGTTGTCAACGCTTGCCAGCGCCTGGGGAAGGTATTCTAAGGCGTTATAGGCTGGAATGATGATAGAGACTTTGGGCATAAATTTGTCCTTTTAATTAAGTCTTATTTAGACAATTCATCGCAAAGCAATAATTTTATTTGCAAAGACTGTAGTGATGGCTTACTAACTGAGATTGCGGGTATCCCACCACAAAATAGTCACATTCTTATTTTATGGCACGAACAGGGCATTAGAGGATATTTGAGGATGGATTTGGCTGTAGCCGATGGTTCCCGTAGTCCTTACTTTTGCTTAAAAAAACAGGCATGGTCTAACCTATTGGGTCGTAGTGAACGCTGGCTTTGGCGAAATTCTCAAACATTCTCTCAGCCAGAACAACAGTCCTGAGGGCAATGCTTGAGATCATCAGCAACTTATGGATTTCGGGCAGGAAGGAACGTTTTTAAAACCCAAGCTGAGAAAATCGGCACGGCCAAAAGCTGGCTTGAGAGCACCATTGTTGCCACAACAATGAGACCAGGATCTAGCTGGCTGAGGCCGGCCAACGAATCAAAGCGACCGGACTGGTTTAGCTGCAGGAGCCCCCAAATGCCAGCCGCAAATATGGAGGTAAAGCACAAGCTCCAGACCAGATCAATCGCTGGCTTGTCCATGGCCCTCAAAACCTGGGAAGTAGATCGCGCCAGGGCAGTGGGTAGGGCAGAAAAGCAAATCAAAATCAGGACTGGCAGTGCAGGCAGCCATTCCTTTCCAAACACAATGGGAACATAAATGGGAGATAGGGTCGTTTGGAGAAGAACGAGGGGTAGCATCACTAGAGCTATCGTTTTAAAGCTGCCGAGGTAACGGTTCCTGAGCTTGCCTAACTCAGTTCGAACCTCACAGAAATGGGGATACCAAGCCGCAGACAGGGACCAAATAATGGTTTGACTAATTCCTAAACCTGCATTGAAGGCAAAGAAATATAGGCCTAGTGCTTCTAGCCCTAGGAAACGACCAATCAAAAGGTAATCAATATTAAAGCGAAGACGATCTAGGAGATTGACGCCTAGAAGCTGGACTCCAAACCCAACGATCGACCGGCCACCTTCCAGGGTAATGCCTCCGGTCGGACGCCAAGGATGGTTGCGATGCATCACCACAATCCAAATGGGATGGGTTAGGACCATCGAAAGAACGATTGCCCAAACGCCAAACCCCAGTAACGCTGAACCGATAATAATTAGATTGCTGGCGATCGCCTGAATTGACTGAGCCCTCGCCCTGATCTCCAGCCGGTTTTCCCGCGCAATCAAAGCCTCCTGAACCACGTACAGTGGGCAGACCAGAAAGATCAGGCTGAGAAAACAGATGGGCCAAAGCAGCTCTTTGGCATTGTAAAATTGAGAGATGGGGTAGGCTAAAAGGCACTGTAGGATAGCCAGCGAGACGAAAAGAATGCAGCCCACCCAAAAGGAGGTTCTGCAAGTCTGCTCCAACTCCTCATCACTGGCCTGAATGACTTTTGCTGTAATTCCCTCCGTCATCGTAAACGCTAGGGAAAACTCAAACACGGTGTAGATGGCAGAAACCATCCCATAGTCAGCAGTCGTAAACGTTCGCGCCAGTGTGATTGTTGTACCCAGGCGCGCGACTCTCTGGACGAGCTCCGCCGAACCCAACCAGCCGATGTTTTGAGCAAACTTATTTGTTCTAAGTTGCTTGAGCTTCTCTGAGAGCAAACTAATCACGCTGTAGATTCTGAGTTAGGGAAAATGCCATAGTGATTACATTCTCTGTGATGGTGATGCGACTCACTGTCGTTGCAGAAAAAAGCCTAGCCCTCCAGCGTAACATCATTGTCTAGACCGGCAGTCTATCGTACATCACTTGGATCAATCTTGACATTTGCCACAATACTGAACTATCCCTGGACATGATCATGCTTTGCGCTACGCAGTGAATCCTAACCTAGGCTAGGATTCACTGCACGATGGGTTGGTGGATGGGATGGTTTTGCGATCGCCCGCCAGAGCCCAGGCCCGCCAGAGCCCTGGGAGAGACCAATCAACCAAGCTAAGCTTTAGTGGCACAAAGCATGAATGTCAGGCATTCCATCTGGTGCTCAGCTCCTCTGAACTTAGGACTCCAGCTTTGGGACAGCCGCCCAGCCTGGGGCTCCGATAGGCATTCCAGGGGCTTGAGCAAGACCTCTTTCCAGCCATGCTTGAGCAGACACTCGCGATAGAAATTAGGCCGGACTCGGTTGGGAATTCCTTTGAAGTAAAAAAGGTTGTAGAGACCATCGTTATAGCGATAGATATTGTTGGGATCCTTCTCCCGAATCCAGCGGGAATGGGTCATCAAGTCCACCTCTGCGATTAACATGCCGCCTGGCTTGACCACCTCCCCCAGTTGTTGGGCCATGCGATCGACATCGTCAAAATGTTCAAAAGCGGCTTGGCTAAATACCAAATCAAGGGAGCCAGGCTCAAAACTAGCGGCAATGTCAAAATCCTCCCGACAGACGTAGTTGAGCCGATGTCCTGCTCTTGACGTCGCTTTTTCTAAGGCTTCTCTCAGTTCCGAGGATGAAAATTCGAGCCCATCCTGACGCTGTAACCGTTCAAATAACTGGTCATAGAATTGTGGCGAAACCCGCTCAACCAAATTGTGAACATCTAGGGCATTGTATTGCTCAGCCCCCAGGGCGAGGAGGTAAAGCGCAATTCCCAGGTCCGCACCAGGGCCCAGCTCCAAGATCTTTTTCCCCTTGATCGAGGATTGTGCTGGACAATATTGAGCCAGGTGGGATAGCCAGTGGTCTACGGTGGTGATGTCATAATCAACGCATTGACCATAGTCAGAGTTGGGGATTGGCTTGGGTGTGGAGTAACCATTGAGCAAATGCTTCAACTTGGCCAGTGCTAAAAATCCAATCCCGGCAGCGTAGTAAAACGTATCTTCAAGGGCTGGGCTAGTCTTGACGGGTATAGAAACCATAATAAGGTGTTAAGTAATTCGTATAAAATGAGACTCTGGCGACCTCCTAGAGTCTACCTCCATCGGAGAGTTAAATATCGTTCTATTGAATACAGATACAATAGTTCATCGCTAGAAAGTTTATGGTTAGAAGCCCTGGACTCGTTTTGAGTCCGTCTAATGGGCTGAGCTGATAAATGGTCTTCGCCAGTTCAGCCTGGGAGTTAAGCCTAGGAATTTCACCAGCCAGTGCTAGGAAGGTGGCGGCGACGGCAGCGGCGGCGCTAGATCTGTTCGCGGAGTGCCTGCACCGCCGGGCTGCTCGGGCCGGTTATCCGTGACGATCGCCAATGCTTGGACAATCCGGTTAAAGTCCCCATAGAACTTTGTCGGGTTAGACGCGTTACCACTGAGGCCGTAGCCGCTGGCCCGCTGAAGCTCCTGTTCGACGCCTGCTTCGATCGCGATCGCATGGGCATCCCAGCCCGTCGAATCCACAACATATCCGCCAAAATCCCGCAGCGCCTCAGCTATTTTTCGACCTGCATCCGTTTTCAGCCCGAGCGATGCGATGGAAGTAGCAGGGGGAATCGCCATTAATGATCCCATCACCAGCTCTGGGTCAGAGCCTTCATAGATCGAAGCCGCTTGGCCATCGGCGCGATCCGCTGGCCAGCGATATCCAGGGGTTTCGCGCTTCGCATCGTAGTGGAGATACTTCCCCCAAAACTCCAGCTTGAGGGCATGGCGAATCGGCTCCTTCGACAACAGCTCACCTTTGCGAATGGCTCCCCCCAGGGCAGAGAGCCCAGAGCCGAGGTGGCTCCCTGGAATGCCATCGCCATAGAGATCCACATTTTGCTTCGGCCATCGGTAGCCATAGACCGGTCCCTGGGGATCGCAGCGGGCCATGGGCTCTAGCTGAAGGATGGTGCGGCCATCGGGCTGGAGCAGGGCCGCTGCATTGTTGGGCGTTTCATAGCGACCGGGCTCATTCACCGCATCGGGCACGATCAGGCCATCGGGGATTTGAATTGAGAGGTTCTCATAGGTCGTTGTCCCACTACAACGCTTCAGCCAACTGCCGGGATCGTAGAGGAGGCGCGCAGGGCTATCCCGGGGAATCACAAACAGCAAGTCGGGATCCGTGCTAACCACGTTTGCCTTCGGAAGCTGGGCGGGATGGTAGTTGGCCTGGCTGCCAATGGGGTGGTTCCAGATCGAATTGGAGGTAAAGGGCCAAAGCCAGGGATCCCGGCCCATCACTGCGGGGGTATTAGTGCTTAGGGCATGATTGCCCAGACCAAATGACTGGCCCCAAAGGCCCCAAGCCCAAAACAGGCTCAGCCCCAAGCTCGTGAGTAGGAACAAGGCCAGGTAGAGGCGTTTGGCTTTGGAGCGCTGGGATGCCATTGTTGTTCTCCTGTGTTGTTGCCCAGGGCGATCGCCCGATGTAGATCGGTTCAGAGGCTGATCAGCTCAGAGGCCAGCGGGGACGATTCCCCATCTTCAGCAGGTGGATCGAGTTTACGCAACAACCGGGCAGGATTACCCACAACCACCGTATAGGCCTGGACATCCTTAGTGACGACTGCACCCGCACCAATGACAGCACCATCGCCAATGGTAATTGGACCCAAAATAGTCACATTCGAGCCAATATCCACATTGTTGCCAATTTGGGGTGAGCCACTGGCTGTGCCATCGGCCAGAATTTTGTTGCCAATCGTTGTGGCATGACGTAGGGTGCAGCCGCTGCCCAGGGTTGCCTCAGCATTGACCACTAGGGCCACGCCATGGAGCAAGCGCAAACCCGGCCCAATTTTGGCATTCCAAGGGATTTCGATGCCCAGGAACCATTCGACAATGAATTGATAGATGACACGCACAGCCAGGGTGAAAATTGACCTATCCCCCCACAAATGCGCACAACCTTGGACGCATCGGAACAGCGAAACGACGATGCGAGACTTCGTATTAGAGCCTTGGTTGGCCTGTAGATCGGCTCGCAACACTGGGAAAGTTGTCATATGACCGAATCGATAATGCTGGGTTTTAGCTGGGGTTCAATTTCTGGGGTTTGCGATCGCTCATCCCAATCCCAGCCCGCCACCGCCACCGCCGTCCACCAATAGAAATAAAGCATGGTGTGGCTCCAAATATTCTCTGTTAACATCCCCATCAGAATGGCTGGCACCATCGCAAACAGAATAAAACAGAGCTGGCGCTGATCCCCGGTGGTGGTCTGAAACAGACGGAACAGGTGCAGCATCTGCCCCACAAAAAACATCAAATAGGTGCCTAGACCGATGAGGCCGCCCTCAATCATGGCCCGAATATAATCATTGTGGGGTAAGAACCCATTGCCTGCCGTTTGCAAGCTCAATCCCAGACCATAGCCCAGCCAAGGATATTCCTCCCAGCGCTGCCACAGCAGATACCATTGGGACAACCGCCAGTTGAAGCTGTTGTAATCCCAATTCGACATCAAAATTGCCCGAGTGATGTCGATATCAGGATTGAGCAGCGGCGTGGAGCCAATCGAAGCCAAGCGCTCTTGGCCAAATTCAGTACTGCCAAACAGGGTGAGAATGAGAGCAACGATCAATCCTCCTCCCAGCAGGCTCCCCAGACTGAGGCGTCGCGCCACGACGATCGCCATAAACACCGTAATCATCACCAGACTGAACAGGGCCTTTGTGGTTACGTAGAAGCCCGACAGGATCCCTAACAGCAAAAGCCAGGGCCATTTAGGCTGGGTCGCCGATTGCCACTTCCAGTAGGTCAAGCCCAGAAAGAAAAACAGCATCGTCGCCAAGCCGTTGGGATGTCCCAGGCTGCCGCGCACCCTCAGCTCATCTTCCACCGGCCCTGCGGCCTCAGCCCCCACGCCATGGATGGAGAATTCTGGGGGTAGGATAGAAGGCACTGTCATTTGTAGGACAGCGACGAGCAGGGGCACCAGAAGAGACCAAAACAGCAGTGTAATCACCGTCTTGGGGGGGACTTTTCCCTTGAGCTGCATGACGAGCAAATAGGCCATCAGCCAGGAAAAAATCCTGACCCACTCCCGTAAGCCATCGGACAGCATCCAGCCCCCCATGCCCAGGCCCCCCAGGGGCAGCAAGACCACCCAAATTCCCTGAACAGCACACCACAGGGCGAAAAAAATCCACATGCGATCTAAGTGAATCTTCTGCCTGGACAGCAGCCGCAGGATCACCACAGCAATGGCCAGGGCATCCACACCCAGGGCAAAGGCGACGGTGAGCTGCTGCTCGGAGAAGCTATCGATCGCACTGCGTAGAACCAGCAGCATGATCACAGAATATTCAAAGTGCCGCAGCATCACAAAGCTAACGGCAACCAGCATCGGCACCGCCAGCAGCGCGATGGGAGCCACCCCCGCCAAGAAACCAATGATCAGTCCCAGCCCGACTCCGATCGCGCTCAGGGCAATCGTGAGCAGCGGGAGATCGGGGCGATCGCCCGATCGATTCAGCGGCCGAGGGGGAGACTGGGAGGGATGGGACATAGAGCAAATATGAGACCCGAAGGCGGAGGGAAACCTAACTCAATCGTCAGAGACTGCTGCGGCTCCCTTCACTCAAGAAGCGAAATTCCTGCTCCTGTTCCGGAGCCTGGGACCAAGGCAACTGCCCGCCCAGCTTCTCCTCCCGAGGGCTGAGCTGGGCCAACGTGGGCGTCTCATTCACCACCACACCCATCAAATTGATACCGCGCTTGCGCAGTACGCCCACAGCGGCTGTCAAACCATCCCGCCCTGTGACATTAGGGCGAACGGTAAAGACCAAACCATCCGCATACTGACTCAGGGTCATTGCATCAGCACAATCACTTATGGGCGGCGTATCTAGAATGACCAAGTCATATTTTTGTGCCGCTGCCTTGATGAGCTGCGCCATCTGCGTCGATTCCGTAATCGTAGAGGGGCGCTGGGAGAATCCTCCGTAGGACAAAATATCCAGGTTTTTAAACCCGCTCCAGTGGATCGCACTTTCCAGGGATAGCTCATTGCCGACCACATGGGTCAAGCCCGGAGCCTGGGGCAATCCAAAAATGCCATGCTGGCGAGGGTCTTGCAGATCGGCATCGATAATCAGGGTGCGGCGGGAGAGCATGGCCGCCACCAAGCCCAGGCGAGCAACCACATCTGACTTGCCCTCCCCTCGGCGAGTTCCGCTAAAGACCAGCACCTTAGGCTGCTGGGGGCTAGAAAGCTCCAGACTCTTGAGCAAGCCACGGTGGGGTTCCACGGCATCCGCATGGTCTAAAAACTTGCCCAAATCCCCCGCCAAAACCCGGCGATGGGCTCGGGGCAGCACGCCAATCACGGGAACGTCTGTCTCGGACTCCACATCACCCACGTTGTGCAAACGCCGATCCATTAGCTCAAGCAGCAAGACCACCCCCGTTCCCAGGGCAATGCCCGCCACCCCCGCCAAGAACAAAATGGCCGTTGGCTTGGGCGAAGAAGCCTCCCCAGGCAGGCCAGCATAGTCCACAACCCGCACGTTGCTGATTAGCTGTGCCTCAGCAATGCGGGCCTCCTGGAGGTTTGTTTTGCAACAGATCCAGGGCCGAGCTGAGCTCATTCCGCTCCCGCTCAATCTCATTCAGCCTCTGGCGTCTGGCAGGTAGAGATTGCAGATCGGCCTGAATCTCAGCTTGGCTTTGCTTCACCGTTTGTAACTGCTTGGTGATCGCCTCCGCATCCACCCGGCTGAGAATATAGCGAGAGATCAAATCCTGGCTCAAGGCATTGCTGGCCTTGGCTCCACTGGCCGTGGCACCGGCATTGCCATTGCTCCCTTCAGGAGGCGCTTGCCCCCCAGCGATCAACTGACTTAGGCGCTGATCGTAAAGCTTCTGCAGATCTGAACGCTGCTGGGTCAGGGATAAAACCTGGGGTTGATCCGATTGAAAGCGAGAACTGGCCTCAGCAATCTTTTCATCGGCCGCCAAAATAGAAGCACGCAAATTGCGCAGTTCTTCATCCTGACCGACGCGGGTTGCCACATAGGCAACCTGGGGTTGATCAAACCCCGTTACGGTCTTCAACATGGCATTTTGGGTTGAAGCGGCCTGGAGCTGATTGACCAAGATGCGCTCCTGATCCCTCAAAGCCGCCAAACTGGTCACCAGGCTGGCGGCCTGGGTATCGGCATCGACGATGGAAAATTTCTGCCGATAATCGGTTTCGCGGGCTTCAACTTCCTTGAGCCTGCTCTGCTGCTGGGGAATCTGTTCATCCAGGAAGCTGCGCACCGAGGAGGCCTCCCGTCGAATTTCCTCGGCGCTGAGCTGAACCATGGCATTGGCGATCGTGTTGACGATTTTTGCCGTCAACTCCGGCTGCCCCCCTTCGTAGATCACATCCAGGAAATTGGTGGCTGGAACGATCTTGACCTTCAAGGATTCTCGAATCTGATAGGCTCCATCAAAGGGGTCTCCTTCCTTGATTTCCCCATGGTCCAGCAGGGCCTGGTAGACATGGTCGAGGATACGCTGGGAGGCGACTAGCTCTGCCTGGGCGGCGATCGGGTCAGCGGCGGGCAGATTGTTCGGCAGCCGCGTTAGGGTCTGGCCAAGTTCCGAAACGCTGCCGCCCGGATCATCAATGGCCAAGCGCACCTGGGCGGTATAGGTCGGCTTCGCGACTTGCAAATAGGCATAGGCCCCACCCACGACCGCAGAGAACGTCACTAGCGCCGGTAGGAGACGTCGCTTTAGAACTAAGGCCAGTGAGACTACAGGGGTCATAGGGTTCAAGTGTCAAGTAATAACACCCAATCAAATGGTGGGTACAGTTTGAGATGCCCCGGCCAGGCTGGCACTCAGGTCTTGGAGGTGGAAACCTAGCGACTATCCACCGCAGGCTGGATCTCTAAGAGGGCCGGTTCAGCGGCAGTTTTGAACATGCGCTCATACAGAGCCAGGTTGTCACTGACAATCTTGCTCCAGCTACAGTTCTGGTGAACGTAGGCTTGGGCACGACTGGCGCAGGCGGCCAGCTCATTGGGGTGATCCACCGCCCAGGCAAGCTGGCTGGCACAGTCTTCTAGATCGTTAGTGGCAAACATTAGCCCCCGTTCCTGGTCCAGCAACTGCTGATGGGGAGGGATGTCGCTACCGAGAATGGGAATGCCCTCATTCATCGCTTCGAGCATGGCCAAGGGAAGGCCCTCTAGCTGGGACGGAAGCACAAAGAGTCCCGAGCCTCGAATAACCTCCGCTAGATACTTTCCACGCAAAACGCCCGTGAACAGGATGTTGGGGTTGCCATCTGCTAATTCCAGCAGCCTGGCCTGGAAATCGGGGGTATCGCTGCTGCCGCCCACCAAGGCAAGCTTCCAGCCTTGGGGCTGTAGCTGCTGGAAGGCCTTGATTAGCAGGTCTGGGCACTTTTCTGGCACCAAACGGCCCAGGTACACCATGTATTTGCCAGGCTCTAGGGTCAAAGAGCGGGAAAAGGCAAACTCTGGATCGGATTTGGCATAGTTCGCTGCCCCATTCGGTATATAGGTGGTCTTGCGATTATAGGTTTCCCAAAAATATTGTTGAAGCGCCTCGGAAACAACGACGATTTCATCGGCGTTGCGAACGGCAGCCTGCTCGCCCGCGAGAATAATTTTGCTGGAGAATTTTCCCCATTTGGCCCGCTGCCAGTCTAGCCCCTGGCAAAACACCACGATTTTGGCCGCTGAGCGGCTGAGGCGAGGCAACCAAGTGAACAGGGAAGGCCCCAGGGCGTGGAAGTGGATCATGTCGTACTGCTTGCGGCTGGCCTGGACCGCAGCCATGGCAGCGTTCAGGAAGGCATCCACCCCTTTGAGTTCTATCGAGGGTAGAGAAATTACCCGCACCCCGTAGAAATCATACTCATCAAACCAGGGCAGCTCGATGTAGGACGACCGGGCATAAAAATCGACGGAATGGCCCGCCTCAACCAGCCTGGGATAAACCTCGGCACAGTAATGTTCAATCCCGCCTTGACCCGGCGGTAGACCCTTCGCACCAATAACTGCAATTTTCATAGCGTTTCCTATGGGTTTCTTCTATGAGTTTCTAAGGTTGAACTAAGAGAGGGCGGCGGTCGGTGTCGGCTGGCGACCCCGCCAGCGCGCTAGCATTCGTTCATAAACCTCGTGAATAACGGTCTTTGCTTGGTAGGGGTGGGCATCTTGGAGACAGCTTGGGGCGGGGTATTGCCCAGGGGCTGCCAGCACTTGATCCAGGGCAGCGGCAACGGTGCTCGGATGGGCATCGCTGCACAGCAGTCCGCTCTGGGGGGAAAGCAGCTTGGGCGTTTCTCCGCAGCGGGTCGAGACGATGGGGGTACCACAGGCTAGGGCTTCGAGAACCACCAGGGGCAGGCCTTCGAATTTGCTGGTCAAAACACAAACGCTGGCAAGTTGGTGTAGTGCGGCGAGCTGGGACTGTTTCATGGCACCCAGGAGGGTTACCTTAGATGCTAAGCCAAGCTTGAGAATTTCAGCTTCCACATCACTGCGCAATTCCCCTTCGCCAGCGATCAGCAGATGCGCTTCCGGGTTCTGAAGCTTCGCCAAGGCGTGAATCAGCAGCAGGGGATCCTTCTGGGGGTGCAGACGCCCTGCGAACAGGATGAATTGGGTCTCTTCCGAGAGGCCGAGCCGGGACGCTTGGTGGCGGCGACGCTGATCCCTGATCTCAGGGTCGAGGGGGTAGAAGAGTTCGTTGTCTACGGTGTTGCGAATCAGGGAGACGCGATCGGCGACTTCGGGGTAGCGATCGCGGTACAGCGCCATGGAGTCCGAATTGCAGGAGAGAATCTCCGTGAACTGATTGAGCAGGAAACGCTCCAGCCGCCCGTAGACCTGGGGAGCATAGCGCCAGAGCATGGTATTTTTTTGGCCACCCTCCTGGCTGAGGATTTGGCTGTGGATGTCGTTGTGAATGAAGAAGGTCTTGTCTCCAGGGGCACGCAGGGTGGCGAGGGCTGGCTCCAGGCGATGAAAATGCATGAAGTCCGAGTTGAAGCGGTGTCTCAACAGCGCCAGGGTGTAGCGCAGCGTTGTGGGAAATAGCAAATTGCGGCGATTGTCGTCTTCGATGTAGAGAACGGGCATGAACTTGAGGCTGCGCCCTTGGAGTTCCATATCGTGCCACTGGTGGAGCGATCGCCCCCGCTCAGAGGTAATACCCACAAAACGCAGCTCGAACTCAGGCGGGGCATACTTAATAAACGAGCTTACCGTCGTTTGAATGCCGCCAATGGTGGAGTCCCACGGGTCATACTGATAAAAAATTGTGATAGAAGGTTTTTTCATAACCCGAGTGAATCAGTCCCGTTCGACTATTTTCTCGCTGTAGCTATTACATTCGCGGTGATTACGTTCATTGAAACTAGAGTGAGACTGGAGTTAAGGCATCGGGTGGTTTCACTTAAAACTTCACCTTCCCTTAACGAGTTGAGGCATGGATTATGATTTAGGCGTAAAGCTGCCTTGGTCAGGCATGGCCCAACAGTCTCAGCCGACACTCTAAGCGTGGGCGATAGGTTCTAGGCCTGGAGATTTCTAGAGGATATGGATAGAAGACGTAGATTCGGCCCCCATGGATCCTTTGCCACGGACATCGCCAGCGTTCGCGTTTGCAGGGCCGAGGCAGTCAAGAAAGCAGAGGAGCGGACCACTGGGTCAATTGTAAGGGAATTCCGAAGCCAGAGACAGTGTAGAAGTATGCAAATCTGGAAAGAGACGGCATCCTCACGCTGGCCCATAGAGTACCCATGAACTATGTACATAAGTCAACGTAATGGATGAACGTAATGGATGAGGGGAACTCCCCTGGGTAAGGCTGTTTCTCCCGTTCTTCACCTGGTTTCTTGGCCAGCCTTGTCCAGGGCGGCTGAGGGCTAGACCACAATCTCCGCCGAGGGGGCTGATCTTCTCCCTGAAACCAGCATGGATGCTCGCCCACTTTGGGCAATGAGACGATCGCACAAATGGCATGCAATCAAACTACATGCAGTCCATTCCCCAAGTATTAGCACTGATGCATCTCTGGTCTTTTTGGGGAGCGGCGGGCAATATTTTGTATCGAGTCGTTATTTCTACGGACCCCGCTAGCTGAAGTGGCCCACTATCCCGAAAGATCTCATAAATAGCATCAGAAAATAAATGCTAAATTGCTGGGTAGGATGACGCATTCGTGGGACATTGGGACCAGTCTTTCCTGGGCAGGCGAGACCACAATCAGGCCTCGCAACGAGGCTGGGCCGGGCTTTGGAGGCATCAGTATCAGCAACCACCATTGCTGCTCCAAGCGAATCGTGATCTAGCAACCCTAGGTCCGCAGCAATTCGTTATTCGTCGCTGTCCGTTAATTGATATTAGGCAAGCTTTATGAAGGCAGTTATTTTGGCAGGGGGACTGGGAACGAGGCTGAGTGAGGAAACCAGCCTCAAACCGAAGCCCATGGTGGAGATTGGGGGACGCCCGATTCTCTGGCACATTATGAAAACCTACTCCAGCTACGGGGTAAATGACTTTATTGTCTGTTGTGGGTACAAAGGAAATATCATCAAGGAGTATTTCAGAAATTACTTCCTTTACATGTCAGACGTGACGTTTGACATGCGATTCAACCAGATGAATGTCCACAACGGTTCCGCTGAGCCTTGGCGGGTGACCTTGGTGGATACGGGGGAAACCACGATGACCGGGGGGCGACTGAGGCGCGTCAAAGAGCACATTGGCCCGGAGACCTTTTGCTTTACCTATGGAGATGGTGTCTGCGATGTCAATATTGCGAATCTGATTGAGTTTCACCGGCAAAGCGAGACCCTGGCAACGCTGACGGCGGTGCAGCCTCCGGGACGGTTTGGGGCGATCGCCCTCTCCGAGGGCCAGGACAAGATTGAACATTTCCGCGAAAAGCCCGAGGGGGATGGTGCTTGGATCAACGGCGGTTACTTTGTGTTGGAGCCTGAAGTGATCGACTTGGTAGAAGGTGACGAAACTATTTGGGAGCAGGAGCCCCTCAGCAAGCTGGCCCAGATGGGTCAGCTTACGGCCTATCGTCACAGTGGTTTCTGGCATCCCATGGACACCCTGCGCGATAAGCAAATTTTAGAGAAACTGTGGAAGGAAGGTGAGGCATCCTGGAAAAGCTGGTCTTGAGTTTGGCGATCCTGATGATCTCCGTCCCATGACTGAGCCCAATCCAGCAGGTTACACCCCAGCGAAAGGCCCCTCGTTCAGTCCAACTTGAGCTGTTCCAGCATCATCCATGAAATTTATTGAAACGAACTTGCAGGGTGCATTTGCGATCGAGTTAGAGCCTCGCTTGGACGATCGCGGTTTTTTCTCCCGTGCCTTTTGTTCCCAAGAATTCGAAGCCCATGGTCTCAAGCCCCAGTTTGTGCAGTGCAACCTGGCGTTGACGCTCCAAAAGGGCACGCTACGAGGGCTTCATTATCAAACCCCTCCAGCAGCGGAGGCGAAATTCTTTCGCTGCATCCAGGGAGCCAACTACCACGTGATCGTGGATCTACGGCCCGAGTCCACAACCTACGGCCACCATGTGGGAATTGAACTTAGCGCCGCCAACCATCGGGGGCTTTATGTTCCTGAACTGTTTGCCCATGGCTATCAATCTCTCGTTGACAACAGCGAGGCACTTTACCAGGTCAGCGAATTCTACAGCCCAAATTGTGAACAAGGTCTACGCTACGATGATCCTGCCTTAAATATTGATTGGCCCTTGCCCGTAAGTAAAATATCTGACAAGGATGCTGAATGGCCCGTTTGGAAAACCTAGGCAAAGACAACGAAATTCTAGTTAGATTCATCATTCCCATGAGTATGTATAGACACCATGATTATTGTTGATACTGCGCTGAAAGCCAGGGCCGAAGCCGGAAATCCAGTCCGAGTTGGCGTCATTGGAGCTGGCTTTATGAGTCGAGGGCTGGCCAACCAAATTCTCAATTACACACCGGGAATGGAATTGGTGGCGATTTCGAATCGCACCCTGGCAGCGGCGGAACAGGCCTATCGAGAGGCTGGAGCAGCAGAAGTTTTGACCGTAATGACAGTGGGGGAATTGGAAGATGCGATCGCCCAAGGCAAGCCCGCCATCACCGACAACCCCGATCTGCTCTGCGAAGCCGACAGCATTGATGTACTGGTGGAAGCCACTGGCCACGTGGAGTTTGGAGCCCAGGTGACCCTCAAGGCGATCGACTGTGGCAAGGACATGGTGCTAATGAATGCCGAACTCGACGGCACCGTCGGCCCGATCCTCAAGGTCTATGCCGATCGCAAAGGCGTTGTCCTCACCGGCTGCGATGGTGACCAGCCCGGCGTTCAGCTCAACCTCTGCCGCTTCGTCGAGAGCATCGGCCTCACCCCCCGCGTCTGTGGCAACATCAAAGGCCTCCAGGATCGCTACCGCAATCCCACAACCCAAGCAGAATTTGCCAAGACCTGGGGCCAAACGCCCAACATGGTGACTAGCTTTGCCGATGGCACTAAGATTTCCTTCGAGCAAGCAATCGTTGCCAATGCAACCGGAATGAAAGTTGCCCAGCGCGGCATGATTGGCCACACATACAAAGGCCATGTGGATGACCTCATCGATCGCTACGACATTGAGCAACTCCGAGAATTGGGCGGTATTGTCGAATATGTCGTCGGCTCCCAGCCCAGCCCCGGTGTCTATGTGTTTGCCGAAGCCCATGAGAAAACCCAGGCCCACTACCTCAACTACGGCAAGCTGGGCCAAGGCCCGCTCTACAGCTTCTATGTACCCTACCACCTGACCATTTTTGAAGTGCCCCTTTTCCGCCGCGCGGGTCGCCCTGTTCAAAGATGTCATCATTGCCCCCTTGGGAGCCCCTGTGGTCGATGTGATCACCACCGCGAAAATTGACCTCAAGGCCGGCGAAACCCTGGATGGCCTGGGCTACTACATGACCTACGGCCAATGCGAGAACAGCGATGTCGTAGCAGCCCAAAATCTGCTCCCCATGGGTCTGGCTGAGGGCTGTACCCTCAAACGCAATGTGGCCAAGGACCAAGTCCTGACCTATGACGATGTGGAGCTGCCCAAAAACCAGCTAGTTCACAGATTACGGGCCGAGCAGGACGCTCACTTCGGCATGGTTCGGGTGCCCGCTTTGACCTAAATCAACCCCGATAAGACCCAGGACCCAGGGGCAAACTTTTCAGCCATTCCTAGTAGATACGACCCATGGAGCTATTGGTTTCGTCCAGATGAATTGATTTGCTCTGCATCACCCGAAGCTGGACACTGCCCCAAGCCATCCACTCTGCTGGGGCAGTGCAGCTCAGTATTCAACAACTCCCTATACAAACTTAGCCCCGAGGCACTGGCAATGAAGACCGCCCAAGACGTAATCGGAATTGATTTTCAATATATTGTTGCTGGCCTCAAAGAAGAGTTCAGCCAGATCGCAGGCAAAAAACTGCTGATTATCGGTGGGGCAGGATTTTTGGGCTATTACCTGGTGCAATCGGTACTCTATTGGAACAGCCAAGTACAACCAGCCCAGCAGATTCAGCTCACCGTCTACGACAACTACATTCGCGGCATTCCCGATTGGCTGACAGCCCTAGAGACCCATCCCACCTTGACGCTTCAAAAGCATGACATCACCCATCCCCTACCTGAGGATATGGGCGATTTTCAGTACATGATTCATGCCGCTTCCATTGCCTCGCCGATTTACTACCGCAAGTATCCAATCGAGACCATGGATGCCAATGTCAATGGCCTGCGCAGTCTGTTGGAATATTGCCGCCAGCAAAAAGAAGCGGGTAGCCCTGTGGAAGGTTTTCTCTATTACTCCACCAGCGAAATTTACGGCGACCCGACTCCCGATAGCATCCCCACGCCCGAAACCTACCGAGGCAACGTGTCCTGCACTGGTCCCCGCGCCTGCTATGACGAATCCAAGCGCTACGGCGAAACCCTTTGCGTCAATTTTGCCCAGCAATATGAGCTGCCGATCAAAACAGCTCGTCCCTTCAACAACTATGGTCCTGGGCTGAAGATTACCGATCGCCGCGTTCTGCCCGACTTTGTCCGAGATGTGCTTGCGGGCCGGGATATTGTGATGCTCTCCG
This sequence comes from Synechococcales cyanobacterium RM1_1_8, assembly GCA_012032745.1. GTDB lineage: Bacteria > Cyanobacteriota > Cyanobacteriia > PCC-9006 > JAAUQQ01 > JAAUQQ01. The sequence goes on along the minus strand of JAAUQQ010000001.1, from coordinate 16,377 downwards.
ATGGCTCCCCCACTCGCACCTTCTGTTATATTGCCGATGCCATCATTGGCTACTACAAAATTCTGGTCAAGGGTCGCCCCGGTGAAGCCTATAACATCGGCACAGAGACCCCCGAAATTTCCATGGCAGAGTTGGCAGATCGCGTGGTTGTCCTAGCCCAGGAGTTGTTCGGTTATGGCGGCCAGGTGGTTCGCCAGGAAAGCAGCGACAAGGCCTACCTGGTGGACAATCCCAATCGTCGCTGCCCCATCATTGACAAGGCCCGCAGCGAGCTGGGCTATGAGCCAGGGATTACGGTCGAGGAAGGGTTGCGGCGATCGCTGATCTGGTACAGAGACAACGCCGAAGCCGCCGAAGCGTAAACGCCCGGTCCAATGAGCCTTGGATGATCCCCAGACCCACCTCAATAATTCCAATAGATCTATTTCCTCTAAACCCCTTTGAATTTCAATGAAAATCTCCGTTGTCGGCACCGGCTACGTCGGCCTCGTTTCTGGCGTTTGCCTCGCCGAAAAAGGCCATCAGGTAACCTGCGTAGACATTGATCCAGCAAAAGTCGAGCAGATCAATCAAGGTATTCCCCCCATCTACGAGGCGGGCCTCGAAGCGCTGCTCCGGAAAAATATTGGCCATGGACTCCAGGCCACCACCGATCTGCGCAGCGCTGTGATGGAGTCTGAACTCTCCCTGATCGCCGTGGGCACCCCCTTCGACGGTCAACATATCGACCTCAAATATATCAAAGCTGTCGCAGAGCAAATTGGCACCGTCCTCCGGCAGAAGGATCATTACCATGTCGTCGTTGTCAAAAGCACCGTTGTTCCAGGCACCACCGATGACGTCGTTTTGCCGATCTTGGAAGCTGCATCGGGTAAGAAGGCGGGCGAATCCTTCGGTGTGGGCATGAACCCGGAATTTTTGAAGGAAGGGGAGGCGATCGCCGACTTCATGAACCCAGACCGCATCGTCTACGGCGGCATTGATGCCAAAACCAATGGCGTTCTCCAGGAAATGTATAGCGTCTTCAGCGATGTGGATCAACTGGCCACGAACTGCAAAACCGCTGAAATGATTAAATACACCGCCAACTCCCTACTGGCGACGATGATTTCGTTTTCCAATGAAATTGGCAACCTCTGCACCGCCGTCGGCGGTATTGATGTCGTCGAAGTCATGCAGGGCGTTCACCTCGACAAACGCCTCAGCCCTATCCTCGCAGATGGCCGCCGCATCACCCCTGCCTTCACCACTTACCTAGAAGCGGGCTGTGGTTTTGGCGGCAGTTGCTTCCCCAAGGATGTCAAGGCCTTGGTGGCCTACGGAGCCCAGCGATCGAGCCCGATGCAAATTCTGGATGCGGTTCTCCAGGTCAATGCCGATCAGCCCGAGCGCATGGTGACTCTGCTGAAAAAGCATTTCCCTGAATTGAGCGGTCTTAAGATCGCCCTGCTCGGCCTGGCCTTCAAACCAGGCACCGATGATATCCGCGAATCTCCTTCCATTCCAGTTGCCCAGGCGCTGCTGGACGCTGGGGCAGTCGTCCAAGCCTTTGACCCCATTGCCAGTCAGGAGGCCTCCCATGTGCTGAGCGGCGATCGCATCACATTCTGTCCAGATCTCTCCCAAACCCTCAACGGTGTAGATGCCGTGCTACTCATGACGCGCTGGGCGGAGTTCGCCGAGATTCCCTCTCTGCTGGCGGGTCTAGAGCAGCCTCCCCTCGTGATTGACGGTCGTCGCATGTTGCCCAAGCACAGCGTTCCTCGCTATGAGGGCATTGGTCTTTAGGGAATATTCGAAAGCTGTTTTAGCCGGTATGGGAGCAGTCCCCAGAACCTCAGACTGACGAAGAAAACCAACGGCATCCCACGAACTCCTATCGCGATTCACCGACTTGGCTGACTGTTCCAACATCCTCCTAGTGGGAATGGCACTGACCTAAGCTGAATCAAGCAGCCAGTTTGGCTTTGAGAACAGCGCGAGGCTGTTGCATTCTGGGGAAAGGTTTAGGCCTGCGTTTGAGAACTCTAGGTTCAGCTCGGTTGGGCCGCAGCGGGACTAGAAGCTGACTGAGGATGTTCAACAAGGAGTCGTAGAGACACTTCTGTCCAGGTCCATGGGTGCGAGCCAACTCTGGCCTGAAGTGATTCAATTGCTGACGGGTGCCTTGCAACGAAATGCGTAAAGCCGAGACCGGTTTCTGTTGAGAAGCGTGCCACATCAGGGTTCGCAGTAGATTGTAAGCCAGAAGATGGACCCAGAGTTCTTTCTCAACGGTCTCTGGGGTTTTGGCTGCAATCATCTCCATCTTCAAAGTGGTTTTGAGATGCTTGAAGTTGACTTCGGTGGCTTGCCAGCGAAGCCCGTAGAGAGTCGCCAACTGGGCCTTGGGATAGACTTTGGGGTCAAGCAGCGTGGTGACCAAGATGACCTCAGTGGGTCGAAAGCCCGGTCGCCTGAGGAGGAGATGAACTTCTCGGACTTCAAGCTGGGTGGGGAGAGCCTCAAAGTCTTCACGCGTCATTGAGTCTGGGCATTTTTGAGGGCGTTGCCAGCTCACGAGATGGTCGCCAATTCCCAGCTTTCGCCCCCGACGAAAATCACATTTGCGAGACTGATGTTTGCGGAACACTCCGTCAGCTCCCCGGCTTTGCACCAAGGCCAGGTCCACATAAGTCCCGTAGGCGCGATCTGCCACCACCACATCTTCGGAGGAGAGGGTGGCATACAACTGCCGCGACAGCTCCCATTCACTGGTCTTGAACGGGGCCATTGCGACTTCGAGGACCGCACCGGTGACAACGCAAAACCACACCACCACCTTGGCGATGGGGAAGCCACAGCCCTCTTTTTGACGGTGTTGGGGATAGCGCTCCTGATTCGCAGCGGTATCACTCATCAAAATGCTGGTGCCGTCGTAAGCCTTGACTCGCCGACCACACCAGAGCTGTTCCGGCTTCACTTGGGCTGAAAGACCATCGGCACTGCGTTTGAGCAATGGCGGCAGCACCGAAAAGGGCAAGCGTTTACGAGCTTTGCTGTAGCCTCCCGTATCCCCGGAGGGCGGCTCCTCTCCCGCTGCAACCAACCAGGTCGTCACCCGTTTGACCGCATTACTCAGGCTTTTGTCTTCGTCGAGCACCTGGGATATCCAGGCCCACAGCACCACCATCGGGGTGTAGAGGACCTGACGATAGCTCACACCCTCCTCCGCTAGCACTTGGGCGATCTCACTCTCGCTTAGGACTCGCTCAAACGGCAGGCCCACACTGGCGTGGTATCGCTGCTTGAGGATTTCCGCTCGATTCGACATAGTAGAGGTAGTGTTTTAGGGCTTCAACACTCTGATCTTCAACGTTCACAGCGTTTGAAGCCTTTTTTCTCTCTTATGTCAGTGCCATTCCTCCTAGGGGGCTCGATGTTGAACAACATAAATATTATAGGATTCCTTACCTACAATATCCGCCTCAAAATACTTTTTCTGGATCACTTCAAACTCTGGAGATGGGCTATCCACAGACCAATCACTGAGACCCAATGACTTTTTTTCCGCTTCAATGACTCTATCCAAAAGCACCAAAACCTTGCCCTGTTCACGCACCAGATCACGAATCTTCTCAATTCCCACAGCATAGCTTTGACCAACCGGAATTGGCGTAATAAAGCTGCCGAATCGATCCAATTCTGGATAATAAATCTCACGACCCAGATAGCCTGAAAACACGGAGGTTTCCCAAGACCGCATACCGGCCATGGGTAGCTGTTCCAGGTTCTGCTCTCGAATCCAGCGCACCGCATCCCGACTGGCTGAGAAATCATATATCCAGTCTGTGCGTAGCGCATAGAGGCCAACCAGACTCTGGACCAGCAACAGCGCCGTGAACGCAGTTTTCACCCAGGGCTTAGCTTTTTGGGGAGAACCAACAACATCGTGGGTTTCCGCAGGAATCCTATCTAGCCAAATACAGATAATCAAGAAAATGAATAGGTGGCCGTGGTGGCGAATCCCCGTCGGCAGAAAAAAATAAAAAAACAGCAGAAACAGGAGGTTCCCGACGAGGTAAATCCGCCGCATAATGGGCCGAGTCAAGCCCCATTTAAATACAGCCACCAGCAAAACAATCGAGAACAAAACAGACAGGGCTTGGCCCAGCTCTACCCCACCCGCACCGGGAAGGGGAGTTCCAAAGATAAATGGAGTGTCTGAAAACAGGCTCTTATTCCAAAAACTGGGAGTGTTGAGCTGGGGAATGGGAACGTAGCTCTTCCAGACATAGGCGATTAAATGGCTAATCTGGATGACTCGCTCCAGGCCAAAGCCCAAGCTGGCCTGGGCGGCTTGGAAGGGCGAAGCTGCTGGTCCCGCCGTTGCTGCTGCGGCCAGTGCCTGGGGCGGAGCCAAATCGGCAAAAACCCAGCGCCTCAAGGTTTCAGACTCGAAGGCACGCAGAATTTGCCAAGCGGAAAGGAGCCAACCACTGGCCAGGGCCAGGCTGCTGAGGCCCATGTTTCCGAGGCTGGCCAGGGCAACTGCGCCGAGGTTGGCTCGCCCCAGTTGCGGGTTCAAGAGCTGCCCCTGGGCAAGTTGTTCATTGAAAAGATAGATGGAGAGCAGGATGCTGAGGATAAGGCCATATACGCTGGTGTTGGCCAGGGCAACTAAAATCACAATTCTCCAACGGAGCTGTTGTTTAGCTGGGCTTTGGCCCAGGGCAGATGGAGCGCGATCGCGCCCCGTCAAGCTACAAAACAAAAATGCGAGGAAAACCCCTAGACCGTAGCTTCGACTAATTACGGTGTACTCATACAAGAAGAAATAGCTAAACGTTAAAAATATTTTTTGGGTCTGGCTAAAGGGTGAGCAAAAATTAATTAAGCTGACAAACCCGATCGCAATTAACAAATGCAAGATCTGCATCATAAAAGGATCGTGACCGAACTGGGTCAATCCAAAGAGCAAAATGTGCCAGAGTGCCGGATGCCCCTCAAAGCGCATGTTGTGCAGCAGCTCCCAGGGGGAGCCACTGTCTCGGGCTAACATCCAAGCTTGAAGCTCATCCTCCCAGAGCTCATGGTGCAGCACCCCCAGCAGCGCCAGGAGAGCAAAGCCGAAGACGAGAATAAAGTCAGGCTGCCTTGCTCGGCTGCCCAACCATTGCCAGACCTGGGGCGATCGCCGCCAGAATTGTTCAGCTACCTTCAGGATTGTCGCCATCGGTTCTACCCATTAATGATGTTCATGATTTTCGTCAGACTCGCGCCGACCAAGCCTCTCTTGCGATCGCGAGGCCCCCGCTCACAGCAGCACTTGCCGCTATCAACGAGTCTCACCAAGCTAGACAGCTCAAGCGGCCGGATCAAGCCTAGGCCAAGTTCCGCCCTGGCCAGTCGCATCAGCTTCTCTGTGTAAAGTTATGAAGTCTTCCAAGAACGAAAACAAGGAATTTGATATTCTCATGCATAAGTTGTTCCCACTAAGCTGATACTTGTCAGCATTGCATCAACCCTAGCAGCCCTGCATCTGCAGGAATTGAAAAGATTGCTTGAAAAGATTGCTTGAAAAGATTTATCCCGGAAATCGGCAACGCCAAGTCTGTATAGTTTACAACCCTAATATCATTACGAAGAGTGAACACACCTCCCAGAGTCAGTATTGGTTTAGCGGTGTACAACGGCGAGAACTACCTGAGAGAATCCCTGGAATCTTTACTCGCGCAGACCTTCAAAGACTTTGAACTGATTATTTCAGATAACGCTTCGACAGATACCACACCTCAGATCTGTGAAGCCTATGCCGCAAAGGATTCGCGCATTCGCTACTACCGCAATGAAAAGAATCTAGGCGGAGCGGTTAACATGAATTTGACCATCACCATGGCCCGTGGCCAGTATTTCAAGCTGGCTGCCCATGATGACAACTGTGCCCCAGGTTTTTTGGCCCGCTGCGTTGAAGTTCTGGATGCATCTCCTGATGTCATCGTAGCCTATCCCGATACGGTGCTGATTGATGATCACGGTGAGCTGCTGACGGAGCCCAAGCCAGACGACAACGATGCGAATTATGTGCGCTTGATGAATTCAGTACATTACGTTGCAACTGATGTTACCTCCCCCATCAAACGGTTTAGGGCAATTTTGGAAGCCTACCATTACTGGTATCCCATCTTCGGACTGATTCGCACGGAGGTCCTGAGGGAAATCCCCCTGTTTGGCGCCTATCCAGGTGGTGATCAAGCACTACTGGCTCGCTTATCGCTAAGGGGGAGATTTCACGAAGTGCCAGAAAAGCTGTTTTTCCTGCGGCGACATGCCTCCCAATCAATCAACGAGGGCGCTATTTCCCCCCAGCTCTATTGTACTTGGTATGACACGGCCAATGTCGGTCGGCTGCTGCTGCCGTTTTGGTGCAAGTTCTTGGACTATGCTGCTGCAATTAACCATGCCCCCATGGGCTTGGGACAAAAACTTCAGGCCTACGGCTACTTAATTCAATCGGCCAATTGGAAAGCCATGATCAAGGATCTGGGCATTGCAGCACTCCAGCTTGGGGATTACTTCAGGGGCCGCCTGTGGAAGGCTTCAAACTTGGGAGCAGATTCTCTACTGCTCAATAAATATCCTCGGGTGACCCGTCTGTTTTAACGTTGCTTTGACTGCGCGACTGGCAGCGGTTCCAGCGGCGTGCTTTCCAGGCCTGAACAGGCTTTGGGGGCGCGCCGCTTCGGCGCTCTCGTTGCTGCTGCGGAATTGATCTGTCTTTGGAGCAGGCGCTTAGGCCTTTTTCAGCCAGCTAAACATGGCCCGTAGGTCTTTGCCGACCTCTTCGATCGGGTGTTCGGCTTCGCGGCGACGGGTGGCGGTGAAGCCTGCTTGGCCGGTTTGGTTTTCGATGATGAATTCCTTGGCGAATTGGCCGGTTTGAATCTCTTTGAGAATTTTGCGCATTTCTGCACGGGTCTCATCGGTGATGATGCGGGGGCCACGGCTGTAGTCGCCAAATTCCGCCGTGGTCGAGATGCTGTCCCGCATTTTGGCCAGGCCACCTTCGACAATCAGGTCAACGATGAGTTTGACTTCGTGGAGGCATTCGAAGTAGGCGATTTCGGGTTGATAGCCCGCTTCAATCAAGGTCTCGAAGCCGGATTTGATCAGCTCGCTGAGGCCGCCGCAGAGGACGACCTGTTCGCCGAACAGATCGGTTTCGGTTTCTTCGCGGAAGCTGGTTTCGAGGATGCCAGCGCGGGTGCCGCCGATGCCTTTGGCATAGGCCATGGCGCGATCGCGGGCCTGTCCCGTGGCATCTTGATAGACCGCGAACAAGGCTGGCACCCCTTGGCCCTGCTCATAGGTGCGGCGCACCAAATGGCCCGGTCCCTTGGGGGCAACCATGACCACATCCACATCGGGGGCGGGGACAATTTGGCCAAAGTGGATGTTGAAGCCATGGGCAAAGGAGAGGGTATCGCCCGCTTTGAGGTTGGGGGCGATGTCGGTTTCATAGACGCTGCGCTGGACATCGTCGGGCAGCAGGATCATGATCCAATCGGCGGCCTTGGCGGCATCGGCGACACTGTGGACAGTCAGGCCAGCGGCTTCGGCTTTTTCCTTGGAGCGGCTGCCTTCATAGAGGCCGACAATCACATTAACGCCACTTTCCTTGAGGTTGAGGGCATGGGCATGGCCCTGGGAGCCGTAGCCCACGATGGCGACGGTTTTGCCATTGAGCAGGTCTAGGTTGGCATCGGAATCGTAAAACATCTGGGCCATGGTGGGCGCTTCTCCTTCGCAAGTCGAATCTAAAACGTGGTTTTGTTTGGGCTTCGTTCAGTGGTTTGGCTTAACCTAGGCCTATTCACTGACAAACTTCAAATCCTAACAAGGCTTGTGCCCCTGGAGAAAGATTAGTATCCAAGGGTACAGTCGGCGGCAGTGGTGACTGCGATGCCAGGCTAGCCGCTCCAGCGAGAACGCCACCATGTTAGAACTCCATGCCCACACGACCTACTCCGATGGTAGCCTCACCCCCGGCGAGCTGGTGGCAGCGGCGATCGCCGCCCAGGTCAGCGCCCTCGCCATCACTGACCACGACAGCATTGCCGGCTGGGCCGAGGCTGAAGCCGCCGCCCAGGGAACCGGATTGGAGATTGTGCCTGGGGTAGAGCTGAGCACCATGGAACGGGGGCGATCGCTCCACCTGCTGGGCTTCTATCCCGAGGCAGCGCGGCTGTCTCCCCTCTTGGCAGAGCGCCTCCAGAGCCGCTGGCAGCGAGCCGCCGCCATGGTCGAGAAGCTCCAGGCCAGGGGCTACGCCATTGAGCTACCGGTGCTGCCCCAGGGCGCGGCCCCAGGCCGTCCCCATCTGGCCCAGGCCCTCGTGGCGGCGGGCTATATGCCCAGCGTTGAAAAAGCCTTCCAAAAGCTGCTCAAGGACGATGGTCCCGCCTTTGTGCCCTACGCGGCCCTCAGCGCCACCGAGGGCATTGGGCTGCTGCGGGCGGCGGGGGCTGTGCCGGTCTGGGCTCACCCCGGCCTGTTCAAGGCTGCTCCCCTGGCGGAACTGTTGCCCGAGCTGATGGCAGCGGGGCTGATGGGGCTGGAGGTTTACCACCCCGGCCATTCGCCCAAGCAGACTCGGCAGTTGCTGGATGGGTGCGATCGCACCACCTGCTCGCCACCGGCGGCAGCGACTACCACGGTCCCAGCGGCGGCCCCACCCGCTCCAATCCAGAGCCCCAGCTCAACCGACTCCAAGTCCCCCCAGCCCTCCTCCCCCCGCTCAAAGCGGCAGCAGTCCAGCTAGCCCGGCTAGGCAGAAATGCTAAACCTCCACCGCCCCCGAATGCACCAAGCCCTTCGGCACATCCAGCGTCAACAACGACCCCTCACGAATCACCGCCGTCGCCCCAGCCACCCCCACAATCACCGGAATCCCCAGCTGCAAACCAATCACAGCCGCATGACTGGTCAAACTCTCCTTCTCCGTCACAATGCCACTGGCATGGTGAATACAGTCCATCAGGCTGACATCCGTTTCCCGAGCGACCAAAATATCACCGGGGTGAAAATGGCTGAGGCTACGCGGCCCATTGCTAATGCGTGCAATGCCCGTCACCCGCCCCTGGCCCACCCCAATCCCCTGACCCAAGACCGCACTCACCAACTCCACCTTAATCAAATCCGTGGAGCCCGAAACCCCCTTCAACGTCCCCGCCGTCGTCACCACCAAGTCGCCGCCCTTGAGCAGACCCTTCTCCTGGGCCACGCTGATCGCCGCCTGGAACGTCTGGTTGGTCGAAGGCAGGTCCAGCACCAGAAGCGGACGCACCCCCCAGACCAGTTGGAGACGGCGAGACACATCCACATGGGGCGTCACCGCAAAAATGGGAGCCTCTGGCCGGAACTTCGAGACATTGCGCGCCGTGGCCCCAGATTGGGTCAGGGTCATAATCGCCTGGGCATTGAGTTCGCGGGCAATTTGGCCCACCGCTTGGCTGATGGCATTGGGGATTGCATCGTCATTGCCCAGGTTTTGGGGCGTGGCTGGAATCTTATGCTCCTGCTCAATGCGCTCCGCCACGCGGGCCATGGTGGCCACCGCTTCAACCGGGTAGTCGCCCACGGCAGTCTCATTGGAGAGCATGACCGCATCGGTGCCATCCAAAATGGCATTGGCCACATCGGAAATTTCAGCGCGGGTGGGTCGGGGACAATGGACCATGCTGTCAAGCATTTGTGTCGCCGTGATCACCGGCAGACCGAAGCCGTTGGCCAGGGAGATCAGGCGCTTTTGCAACAGGGGCACTTCCTCGGCGGGCATCTCCACGCCCAGATCGCCCCGCGCCACCATCACCCCATCGGAGAGGGCGAGAATGCCTTCGATTTGCGCGATCGCCTCATGCTTCTCAATCTTGACAATCACCGGCACTTCCTTACCGGCGCTGGCAATCAGCTCCTTGATTTCCCGCACATCATCGGGATTGCGCACAAAGCTGAGGGCCACCCAGTCCACCCCCTGGTCCAGACCAAAGACCAAGTCCTCCCGATCCTTGTCGGTCAAGGCGCGAATTGAGAGGCAGACCCCAGGGAAATTGACGCCCTTGTTGTTGGAAAGCACCCCGCCAACCACAGTCACGCAATGCAGCTCTTGGGCCTGCTTATCGATGCGCTCCACCCGCATCTCCACCTTGCCATCGTCCAGGAGAATGGTTGCTCCCTCGGGCACCTCCTGGGCAAGGTTGTCATAGGAGACATAGCTGCGCTCCTGGTTGCCAGGAATGTTCTGGCTAGTGAGGATGTAGGGATCGCCGGGGCTGAGAACAATTTTTTCATGCTCAAATCGGCCCAGGCGAATCTTGGGGCCTTGGAGATCCTGCAAAATCGCCACGGGCTGGTTCAGCTCGAAGGAGATTTGCCGAATCAGCCGAATGCTGCGCTGGTGGTCGTCGTGGGTTCCGTGGGAAAAATTCAGCCGCAGCGTGGTGGCACCGGCTTCGATGAGGGATCTAAGAACCTCGGGACGGCTCGTGGCCGGGCCGATGGTGGCTACGATTTTGGTGCGGCGCTGGGAAGAGTGGGTGGGCTGCATAGACCAGGCAAGCTTTCGGCTAGATAGCGAACAGTTTCAATTAGAATTGAGGCTATCATGCGGAGCCTACGCCTGATTGAGCAGTCTGGGATAGGCTAACTCAGCCAGGGCTCGCCCGCCCTGATCTCAATACTGGAGTTTTAAGACGAGAGACTCAGTCAGGCCCAAACCGGGGAGCCAGAAAGCTATTCTTAAATCCTATCACTACTGCTATGCCAGCCGGAATTGATCGCTTGTTCGCCAACCTCAGTCAAACCATCATTGGCAAGGAGGATTCGATTCGGCTGGTGCTGGTCGCCTTGATCGGCGGGGGCCATGCCCTGCTCGAAGATGTGCCCGGCGTGGGTAAGACGCTGCTGGCAAAATCCCTGGCCAGCTCCATTGAGGGCAAGTTTCAGCGCATCCAATGCACCCCCGACCTATTGCCCAGCGACATCACTGGCAGCAATATTTGGATGCCTAACAGCGGCGAGTTTGAATTTTTGCCCGGCCCCGTGTTTGCCAATGTGCTGCTGGCGGATGAAATCAACCGGGCCACCCCCCGCACCCAGTCGGCGCTGCTGGAGGTGATGGAGGAGCAGCAGATGACCTTGGATGGGCGATCGCGCCCCCTGCCCCGCCCCTTCTTCGTGCTCGCCACCCAAAACCCCGTGGAATACCAAGGCACCTTCCCCCTGCCCGAAGCCCAAATGGATCGCTTCATGCTGTCTCTCTCCCTGGGCTATCCCTCCGCCGATGAAGAGCTGCGCATGTTGCAGGGGCTGCGCTCCTCCGTCAGGGCAGAAGACCTCCAGCCCTGCATTTCCCTAGAGGAAGTCCAAAGCCTCCAGCAGCAAAGCCGCCAGGTGCGCCTAGAAGACTCGCTCCAGCGCTATCTCCTCCAGCTCGTGCGGGACACCCGCGAGCACCCCGACATCACCCTCGGCGTCAGTCCCCGAGGGGCTGTGGCTCTCCATCGAGCTGCCCAGGCCCTGGCGCTGATCCAAGGGCGAGACTTTGCCATTCCCGATGACATCAAGCAGCTTGCGCCCCACGTCTTGGCCCACCGCATGATCCCAACAGCGGGGCTCCCGGCCCGGACGGTGGTGGAGCGGCTGCTCGACACGGTGGCCATTCCCGCTAGCCGCTAGGGGCAGGAAGCGATTGGCACAGGGCGAGAATTGAAGCACTAGCGCTTGGAGAGCTTTGCTATGGAGAAACACCCCAGCCGCCGAAGGTGCAGCACCTCGCAAAACAGGGGAGCGTCACAGCGCTGCTGCAACTCTCCCCTGACATTTCCCAACTGTTCAAGCCAACTGTTCAGGCCACCGGCCCTAGGCCAAGTGGCTCAAGGCAATGCAGGCGATCGAACCACAGCGATGGAGCCTTCTCCCTGGGCGGCCTGGGTTGGAATTAACAGCCTGGCCTGGAATTAATAACCTGGGTTGGAACTTTCAGACACCATTGAGAGGCAATATTCCAGAAATGCAACCCGATAGTCCTTGGCAAATGCGCGCGGGTTGAGCATCAGCTTTTGTTCCTGGTCAAAAAGACGCTGGCTGAGGTACTGCCAGAGGGGGAAGGTGGTGGTGAACTGTTTGTAGCTTTCCATAGGTGGCAGGATCGTGTCGCAGGGGTTTGAAAGGATGAACGATTTTGAGGGGAACAATAGCCCATCGTTGCTCGGCAACTTGGGCCTGAAGCCAAGGGCCGGGGCTCTGGCGCAAGGGGACTCTTTTTTGGGGGCGAGTTCGATTTTCAAGAGGTGCGCTGCCAAAGCTCGCAGGTCAAGTTTTGGTTTGATGCACTACTTTCAAGATGCCCAGGAGCGGTGGCGACAGGCTAGGAAAAACTACGGAATTTGTAGGCATGGATAGGGCTGAATCAAGGCTCTAGAAGGAAAAAAGCCGCAGGAATCGGCTCCAGATGTTTAAGTTTGGCGGTGACTGTCGCCGATGGCATCCATTGCCCCATGCTGTTGCCTAAGTTGAGTCATTTTGTTGTGCAGGCATCTTTGGGGCAATCTAGCATTTTTGGAAATCTTGATGAAAAGCCATAGCCTTTCGGTCTTCGCGTTGTTTTGCTGGCCGTTCTCGCGGATCTCGTAAGGCTTGGGAGGGACCGTATTCAGATCTTGTTCTGACTTTCCCAAGGGATTCACGGCTCAATCCGGGATCAAGAAATTAAACAATCAAGAAATTCAACAATGAATGTAAGTATCCATTGAGATAATCAAGGCAATCATCCAGCATCCATTCAATAATCAAGTATCCATGATGAATTTCAGTGATTTCCCTTCCTGCCTAGGTTTCTTGCACTGCCCGGCGATCGCCCCTCCCATTCCGACCCGACCGACCCGACTGACCAGACCGACCAGACCAACCTTCAGCAAGACTGCATTGGCCAAGACGGCCCTCGGCAGCCTCAGCGGCACCTGCTGGCCTTGGGCCTAATCGGTGGCCCCCTCAGCCACCCCGCCCATGCAGAGCGCATCGTCGATGTCACCCCCGCCGTCAATGCTCAGAACGTCCTGCCCAGCACCTCTATCTCCGGCGTCTTTGAGAACGATAGCCAGGGCACAATCAACCCCGCCAGCCTGCGCATCTACCTCAATAATCGCGACATCACCGCCGCCAGTACAATCACGCGCAGTTTTTTTAGCTACCGCCCGGAGCAGGCCCTAGCCCAGGGAGATTATGAAATTCGGGTGGACTATGAAACGACCCAGGGCGATCGCCGCAGCGTGGGTTGGCGCTTTAGCGTTTCCCCCCAGGCATTGGCCCTGGTGGAATCGGTCACCCACAATGCCACGGGGCGGCTCAGCGAGGGTGCCACCTTTTTGGCGACGCTCAAGGGCACGCCGGGGGGCCAGGCCAGCTTTTATCTGATTCAGGATGGCCAAACCTTGAGAACCCTGGCGGCCCAGGAAGTTTCCCCTGGGGTCTATGTGGCCAGCTTGTCCGTGGCCAGCAATAGCAATGTGCGAGAAGGGGTGGTGGTGGGCCGTTTGCTGCGCGGCGGCCAGACAACCTATGGCATTGCGGATGGACCTGCCACGCTCCAGGGCTCGGCGATCGCCATCCCCCCCGATGCCAACCGCACCCCCAGCCAGATTCCGCCAGCCGGTTCTCCAGCCGGGCAAACACCGAATCCCGCCAATAGTTCCGCCGGTAATCCCGCTAGCCCAGCCACCCCCAGCCCTGTTCCCGCCTCCGGTCCGATCGCCCCCCAAATCACCAGCCCCACCCAGGACAGCCCCATCACCACATCGGGCTTCACCCTGACCGGCCAGACCAGCCCCCAGGCCCGCGTCCGCATCACCGTCCTGGCGGACACGCCCTTGCTCGGCAATGTCTTTAGCCTGGGCAGCGAGCGCCTCGTCAACCGCGAAGTCCAGGCCGATGCCCAGGGCAAGTTTGAAGTTCGGGTGCCCGCACCGACCATTCTCAAGCGCGACACCCGCTATCAGGTCACCCTAGAGGCGGTCCTCAATGGCCAAACCGCAGCCCCGGTCAAGCTGGAGTTCAAACAGCGCTAGCGCATCAGTTCCGTGGGCTTCAGCGGCGCAGAGGTGGTGGATCCCCCCTCGCCCAGGGGGCCTTCCACCGCCTTAGCGGGGGGGATGTCAGCATCGGTTTTGGCCAAGCCCGCCTTGGCATCAAACACCTGGGGCTGGGTTGCGGCGATCGCGGGCGGTGCGATCGGCAACTGTTCCTGGGCTTCCAAGTACCATTCCCCATCGGGGGTAAAGCTCACGAGCCCCACGGTAGGATCCCGCTTACTCTCTTCCCATTGGCCTTCTAAGGCCCGCTCATCTCCGGTGGGCGGCATGGAAACACTGAACAGCACCTGGGGCTCGGCGGTAAAACTGCGATCGCTCTGGGGCAAATTGAGCTGCCAGGACTCAGCGGGCTCGCCCTGGCCATCGGGCTGCCACAGCTGTAAGGCAATGCGCCACTGGCCATCTTCGACCTTGACGCGATCGCGATCCAAAATCGTGTAATGCTCATCGGGACTATCCTCGGACAAGGCCTGGCCCGTGGGCGTCAGGCGGCGCAGGGCCTGGACCGTCAGCTCCGTCTCCTCCGGCAGGCTCGTCTGCCCCGAAAGCTCATAGACCCCTGGGCGATCGCCCGCTTCCACGCTCAAGGAGAGCTGATTAAACTCAGCTTGGGTTAAGGGGCGATCGCAGGCTGCCGTAGCCAATGCAACCCCCAAACAGAGGCCCAAGGGCCAACTCCGCCGCAGGCGGCTAAGGCGCGCAGCAACTGGGGCACCCCCATGGCCAGAATCCTCCGGGCCAAGCGCAGCGACAGCGGAATGAAAAAAGTGGAGCATCATTACCTTCATGACGAATCGGGGCCTTCATGACGAATCAGGGTATGGCACGCTACGTTATATTCTCTGATCGGTTGGCAATTCCGGACCGATCTACTAACCTTGATACTGGCCTAAGTATCGGCCTGTCTACAAGAATACATCCACCTTCCGTGACATGCCTTCCGTGATAGGCCCCTAGACACGGGCCCTTAGCGACATATCTGTGGCTGCCAGGCATCAGCACTTTAGATTGACACAATCGATTGATCGGCAATGGTTGCTGGGTCAGAGGTCTGCAACAACCATAGATTCTTAACTAAACTGGTGTGATCGGCATGGCTAGTGATTTTCTCCGTCTGCTTTCGACGCTCACGCCTGACTTCAGGCGAGCCTTGATCCGTCATAACCAGAGGTTAATTTCCACGGGACTGCCCCCCCTGCGCCGTGCCAGCTCCGCTTCCCTGGTGATGATTGCCCACTTCGCGATCGCCCAGCCCATCGCCGTGCTGGCTACGGTCCTGCCCGAAGCCCAGGCGCTCGACTCTGTAAAGCTCTCCCAGGCTGTGGATGCCCCAGCAGCAGTTTCCCAGGCACCGGAGGATCTTCAGACACCGGAGAATCCCCAGGCAGCGGATCTCCAGACCCGAATTGACCCTAAGATCGGCCAGAAATCCAGTCCCCCAGCAGGCGAGTTGAGCGGCGCTAACCCAGCCGAACCCCAGCCGAACCCCAGCCGCCTAGCAGAACTACCTGCCCCCGCCAAGTTATTGGCCTGGGCATCGGAAGGCTCTGCTGTAGATGTCGCCGTGGCTCGCCCGCCCCTGGGGCCAGCCGCCTCCGCCCCACCACAGTCCAATCACGCCTCCCAGAACAGGCAGCCCTCTCCCCGCCTCAGCCTGGCCCCAAATCCCGCTCCGCCCATCACCAACCGCGAAGAAATTCGCAACCGCCTGGCACCGGGGCCCTTGGCAACACCTGCCCAGTCCGCCCCCCTGCAAGTTCTCTCCCCACCGCCGCCTAGCCTGCTACCCGCTCCCCCGAGCAGCCCCTTTCCGTCGGCTGGCGGCAACGGCATCAACCTAGCCCAAGCCTACCCCCAGCCAGGCTTCATGCCCCAACAGGTCTACGGTCAGCCGGTCTATGCCCCTGTCCCGTTTTACCCCCAAGCTGGTTATCCCCAAGCTGGTTATCCCCAACCGGGCTATGCTCCCTTCCCCACAGCGGGCTATCCCCAGCCGGTTTACTACATTGCCTATCCGGCCTACCCCCCCCAGACCTATCCCCAACCCTATGCCGCCCAGCCCTCATCCCCAATATCCCCAGCCCTACCAGATCCAGCCCTATCCTCAGCTAGGATTTCCGCCATCGGGATTCGGTCCCATTCCGGGAGTAACCGCAGCCATGCCCGGCCAGTTCCCCGGCCAGTTTCAAGCTCCATTCCCCGGCCAGTTCCAAGCCCAATTCCCCGGCCAGTTCCAAGCCCAATTCCCCGG
>JAAUQQ010000234.1 GCA_012032745.1 Synechococcales cyanobacterium RM1_1_8 | reverse complement strand
TGACGGTGTAGGGCCGCGTCGGGTTGGTGGAAGACGGCAAGACATTCAGCTCGCCGCAGACGCGGATGATGTCTGGAGCATGGCCGCCCCCCTGCGCCTTCGGTGTGGTAGGTGTGGATGGCGCGATTTTTGAAGGCGGCGATGGTCTGCTCGACAAAGCCCGCCTCATTGAGCGTGTCCGTGTGAATCGCCACTTGTACATCAAACTCATCGGCCACGCCCAGGCAGCAATCGATCGTCGCGGGCGTTGTGCCCCAGTCTTCATGCAGCTTAAGGCCGATCGCCCCTGCAATCACCTGCTCCGCCAGCCCCTCCGGCTTAGCGCTGTTGCCCTTGCCCATAAAGCCCAGGTTCATAGGGAACGCATCGGCGGCTTGGAGCATCCGATGCATGTTCCAGGCACCGGGGGTGCAGGTGGTGGCGTTGGTGCCCGTGGCCGGGCCGGTGCCGCCGCCAAACATGGTCGTGACGCCGGATGCGATCGCCGTATCAATCTGCTGGGGACAAATGAAGTGAATGTGGGAGTCGATCGCCCCCGCCGTGACAATCATGCCCTCCCCCGCCAGGGCTTCGGTGGAGGGGCCAATGATGATGTCAACGTTGTTCTGAATAAAGGGATTGCCCGCCTTACCAATCTTGAGGATGCGCCCGTCCTTGATGCCGATGTCCGCCTTGACAATGCCCCAATAGTCCAGAATCAGCGCATTGGTAATGACCAAATCCACGGCCCCATCTTCGCGAGTAATGGGCGACTGGCCCATGCCATCGCGGATCACCTTGCCGCCGCCAAACTTGACCTCGTCGCCGTAGGTGGTGAAGTCTTTTTCCACTTCGATGATCAGTTCGGTGTCTGCGAGGCGGAGGCGATCGCCCACAGTCGGTCCGTAGGTCTCAGCGTAGGCGCGGCGGTTCATGGGGTAGGGCATAGTCAATCGGGAAAATTTGGGTAGCGCAGACTGGCCCGCATTACGGCAGACGATCTAGCCTCAGTTTAGAATGGGTCTTGAGCCACTGTTGCTGAGAATTGCTACGAAACTTAAATGACTGATACGATTTCCAGGCAAGTCCTGTTGCGTCTCAGCCGAATTCGATTAAGCCTCGCCCGGTCTGCTCTCGCAGTGCCTTTGTAGCCATGCGTCTTGCATCGCTATAAGCTTGGCTCGCGGTCTTGGGTTGCTCAATTCTGAGGGAACTATCATGAGTTACAGCAAATTCAAGACCATTGCCCAAGCGAAGATTGCTTTTGGTCTTTTAGTAATAGAGGGCGATCGCTTCTTACCCAAAACGGATCCCGTTCAACCCTCGGCAACGTTACAAGACTATCTGCATGAGAGCCTGCCTTTAGTTGCCACCTCAGGTAGCGAGAAGGCTCGTTCTGAGGGCATTATCTATCCTGTCTTGATGGAGGTGCGGCGAGCGCTTAATCGGGAAGTGTCTCTGTTTTCTGGGGAGGAATTCAACGTCGATGAATCCGTTGGATTAAATGGAGTCTGCGATTTTTTGCTGACGAGATCCCGCCAGATTTTAGAAATTTCAGCACCCGCAGTTGTGATTGTTGAAGCCAAGAAAACAGATCTAAAATTAGGATTAGGACAATGCATTGCTGAAATGGTCGCAGCCCAGAAGTTTAATGAAGATCAAGGCGAACCTATTCCAGTGATTTATGGCGTGGTTAGTAATGGTAACCAATGGCAATATCTCCAGCTAGAAGGGAAGACGATTCAAATCGATCTAGCGGTTTATTCTCTGCCGCCTGTGGAGGCTGTTCTAGGGGACTTGGTTTGGATGGTCCAGCCAGAAAACATAATCTCCTGATGGTCCTAGGGGAGCCCAAACATTCTTTATTTCAGAAACGCCTGAATGAAAATGTTTGTTTCGGATGAATATCGGTCCTAGGCAGAAAGCCCGGCGCTAGCCTTGGAGCTCTCTGCTTCCAGGCCCAGATCTTGCAAAAAGCGAGCTCGATCAAACTGATAATCTCCACCCAGGAATTCCATCAGACGTATGGTGTCATCCTCAGCATTTTTGAGACAAGTGGAGGCACCAGGAGAAGGGGTGATATTGAAGAGAATGCGATCGCCCGTGATCTTCGCTTCCCCCATTTCCAACTGCTGCGTCTTCAGATTAACGATTTGAGGTCGCACGCCCCCATAGCCCTTGGCATAGGTCAACTGATCCAGGCGAATCGAAGGTACGATTTGGCGCACTTTATGGATGAATAGGCGCTTGCCCAGCCAGGGAATATCATAGATAAAGTTCAACAAAATATAGCTCAGCACTTCCCAATCCGAGAGGATCTTAAAAAAGCTGAGTAAGGCCGCCAGGCTAAGGCCCGCCGTTTGGAAATATTCAAGGATGGTCTTATAGCGATGGCGCTCCAGCATCGGCAACACCTTGGCTGTGGGGCCAAAGCGCGTCTGGCTAACATCGTGAACTTCCGGATCGCCGTGGATTGCCGCAAAGGGCAATTTCTTGAGCTGCACGGTGTAGACCTTGCCCTTAAGCAATTCTGGAGCTAGGTAAAAGCTACCTGCCACCGTCAGTAGGGCATAGTCCAGACCGTAGCCCATGGACTTGGCGAACAGCAAACTGTGGGCACCGGCTGCCACTGCAACGGCTTTGGCGGTGATTGTCTTGCGATCGCCATTTGTCCCCCGGCTAATAATGCGATAGCCGCCGCCAGTGCTGGGTTCGATGCGGGTCACGGTCATGCTCAGCAAGACATCCACAGCCTTGGTTGGATCCTGAATTGAATGGCTCAGAAAAGACTGGGAGAGCTTGTGAAAATCAATGGTGTAGCCCTCGCTGGTAAATAGCGCGGTGACTTCTTGATCCGAGGGGCGACCTTCCAGGACTTTGGGTTCGACCTCAGCAATTTCGGCCCGTTCGATCATGCGCAGGTCGGGGAAGAGTTGCTGGAAGCGGTGGTGGCGATCTCGCAGCTTTTCCGATTGCTCCGCCCCCACCGCCAAAACCATCTTGTGGTACTTGCTGTAGATCGTTTGCTGTGGATCCTGTCGCAGCAGATACTGCTTTACCAAGCTAGCGGCCCGGTTGACGCCCTCGGCCTTAGCTAAGCTGTAATTGGTTTCGATATCGCCGAAGTGGAGCGTTTGGCTATTGCTGGTTTTCTGGGAGTTGATCAGGGCCACATCGGGCTCTTTTTCGATCAGGGCGATGGCTTGCAAATTTGTATAGTTGCTAAGGCAATAGAGCAGCGCTGTGCCGCAAACACCGCCCCCAATGATCGCCACATCATAGACCTGTTCTTCCGTCATGGCGCTTGCCTCAACCCAAGGGAGCCGGGTCATCATAATGACCGACTCAATACCTCCCAATTATAGAGCCAAATGATCGGGCCAACAGGGCGGCATCAGAGAGCCCAAGCTCCCCAGCATCTGGGCTTATCCCTTCCGGTCATGCCGCTGACCATGGCAAATTCCAAGCCCACTTCAGCCAGCCCATTCAAAGGACGCCCAAATTCTTTACCGGCGATCGTCTGGATACTGACGTATGGATGCCATAGGCTCGTTTTCGGCTGCTTCGATTATTGCGCTTATTTCGCTTGGTGAGCCGCCCTCATCCCCCAGCCCCGTCTCCCATAAAAGGAGAAGGGGAGCCGGATCGGAGCCCCTCTCCCTCCCTGGGAGAGGGGTTGGGGTGAGGGCAGCCAAACTTAAGCCGTAATCTACTAGTCTTTGCTTTTGTCCATGAGGCTTGATTACATTTTGTAATGCCTAAATTTGTGGACCTATATCTGAGAAGGATCATCAATTTTGATAAGCCTTGGGTGTCATTCCTGTCATTTTGCGGAAGACTTTTGTTAAATGAGTCTGGTTGGCAAAACCACAATCCAAGGCAATGTCACTAATTGAAATAGCTTGCCGTTTCAGTAATTGTTTAGACCGCTCCACCCGTTGCTGCATCAAATATTGATAGGGCGAAATCCCAACAGTTTGCTTAAAGGAGCGGCTAAAATGGGATGCGCTCATATTGGTCAAGGTCGCTAAATCCAAAATTGACAAATCTTGTGCCAAATTCGCCTGCATATAATCAATCACTCGCGCTAGCTGTGACTGGGATAAGCCATTTACTTTGAATTTCAGTTTGCCGACCGCATAGTTCTTCACCAAACGAGCAGCAAGCGCTGTTCCCAATGAGTCGCCATACAATCGGCCAGACAGGCAACCCGTCTGGATTTCTAGCCTGAGTGCCAGGGCCAATTGCTGGATAACCGGATCATCGATCGCAAGCTGTGGAATCAGCTCCACTGGCCCTAGGTGATGCTGTAGGTTGCGCCCAGCTTATAATCCGCCCCGGCAGCGACCTCGACTACCTCATTGGCGGCATTCACAGTTTCAACGCAAACGAATTGCTGATAGGCCCCATCTTCCAGGTCGCCGGAACTGGCCGAGATCGCCGCCCAGGGATTCCAGACCACGGCGGTTTTGCTGCCAACTGAGTCAATCTTGATGCAGCGACCCAGGGCGGCATCGTCAATCACGAGGCTCGGGGGCACGTCGAGGTAGATGCGATCCACTTCCTGGGCAATGTCCAGGGTTCCGGTTTGGGCTTTCTCGGCCCCGCTGTCCACCTTGTCAAGGTACTGGGTGCCGTCCAGGCCCTGGATGCCGACTTGGCCAATGTCACCGATGGCGAAATAGGTATGCAGGGCCTGGGTGATGGTGAAGGCGGTGTCCCCGGTATTGCGGGTGGTGAGTTCAATCTGGAGGCGGGTGCCGATGGTGAAGGCGATCGCCAGTTCAAAACCATGGTTCCAAATGGCCCGCGTTTCCTCGCTGTCATTCAAGCCCAACACCACCTGGGTTTCACCGCTGGTCAGGGTTTCGGTCCTGATCACCCGCCACAGCCGGTTGCGCACAAAACCATGGGCCGGGCGGCCTTTGCCCTCAGGATCGGGGCCAAACCAGGGCCAGCAGACCGGCGCACCGCCCTTGATGGCCTTGCCGGGGGCGTAGTAAGCACAGGGGCTGAGGAACAGAACGGGGGCGGCAGCGGCGGGTTGAAACGCGAGGATTTGACCGCCATAGAGCGAAATGGTTGCCTTGGCCAAGCCGTTGTTCACCTCAACCAGGGGAAAGCCGCCTGGACCTTCCCCAAAGGTCAACTGTTGGCTCAGACCGTAGTCGCTGTTGAGCTGCTCGATTGTCATGTTAGTTGGCATCTCGGTTGACATGGGGATTCCTCGCATCGCAGCGGATCGCTTACTTGACCAGTATGGAAGCTTGGGGCCTTTCCCGGACGTTTGCTCGAAAACATTGCGGTTGGGCCTAGCCCACGCAGCCCTGATCCTGCGCACCAGAATGTACTTAAAGTTGAGGGCGATCGACATAAAAAAATCTTATATCGATCGCCGATTCAATATTGATCGATCGCCAGAAGATTAGCGGGAATGTCATACAGGTTTTGGATAGCCCGTTTGAGGCGGCTTCGGGCAATCTCCAACCCGACCCTTTGATTGATGTCTCCCATGCTGGAGCGGGGATAGCAACGTAGGTCTTCTAAGACTAGCGCTTCCAATCGAATTTAGACTGACAGGTAAGTATACCTTCCCAAACTCTGCTCATAGTTTTGCAGCAGCCGCTGGGACTCCTCCAGGGTCATCTGTTTGGTTTGCAGTGCAACTTCCGTTTGCTGGCGCATTCGCTCCACCAGGTCTTCGCCGTTGTACTGCACATAGCCCAGCACCTCTTCCATGGTGTCGCCCTTGACCACGTTTTCGATCGCATAACCCTGGGGCGTCAGTTGAATATGCACCATATTCGTATCGCCAAACAGATTGTGCAGATTGCCCATGATTTCTTGATAGGCCCCGTTGAGGAACATGCCCAGGTAGTAGGGCTGGGAGGGGTCATAACTGTGAAGCTCTAACAGGTTTTTGATTCCCTTGCGATCGATGAACTTGTCCAGCTTGCCATCGCTGTCGCAGGTGAGGTCGGCGAGGCTGCCCCGCTTTGTCGGCTCCTCGTTGAGGCGGTGGATGGGCATGACGGGGAAGACCTGGTCAATGCCCCAGGTGTCCGGTGCGGATTGGAAGATGGAGAGGTTGGCGTAGTAGATGGCGGACATGGCGGCCTCTAGCTCAGCCAGGTCGTCGGGGATGCCCGCTAGGGTTTTGGCGATGCCCTGGATGCGATCGCAACAGGCCCAGTAAATCCGCTCGGCCCGCGCCCGGTCCGTCAGCGAAAGATAGCCCAAACGAAAGGCACTAATGGCATCTTCCTTAAACTTAAAGGCGTCGTGATAAGCCTCTTGGCAGTTCTCGGGAGTGATCGATTCGTAGGTTTCCCAGAGGTTGCGGATGATCAGGTCTTCATCGTCGCTGGCAGGTTCGGGAGATGCAGTCGCAACTTCGCTGGTGCCGAGGATGTCGAAAATCAGGACGGATTGGTGGGAGGCGATCGCCCGGCCACTTTCGCTAATCAGCGTCGGCATGGCCAGTTGGTGCTGCACGCAGGCGTCTTTGACCCCAGCGACGACATCATTGGCGTAGTTCTGCATGTTGTAGTTCTTCGAGGCCGAGAAATTCGTCTTGGTGCCGTCGTAGTCCACGCCGAGGCCGCCGCCCACGTCGAGGTATTGCATCGCCGCGCCGAGTTTGGAGAGCTGGGCGTAGATTTGGCTGGCTTCCTGGATGGCGTCTTTGATCACGCTGATGTCGGAGATTTGGGAGCCGATGTGGAAGTGGAGGAGCTGGAGGCTGTCGAGCAGGTCGGCGTCGCGCAGCTTGTCCACGGCGGCGACGATCTCGGGCATGGTGAGGCCGAATTTAGCGCGATCGCCCGCCGAAGTCCCCCAGCGACCGACGCCCCGGCTATTGAGCTTGGCCCGCACACCGAGGATGGGTTTGATGCCCAGCTTTTGGTAGGCGGCGATGGCCATGTCCACTTCTTCGGCCTGTTCCAGCACAATAATCGGAGTTTTGCCCAGGTTCCGCGCCAGGATAGCGGTTTCGATGTAGCCCTGGTCTTTGTAGCCGTTGCAGATGAGCAGGGCTCCGGGGGTGGTGAGCAGGGCCAGGGCGATCATTAGCTCCGGCTTGGACCCGGCTTCGAGGCCGAATTGGAAGGGCGCGCCAAATTCCACCAGTTTTTCGACCAGGTGGCGCTGCTGGTTGCATTTGACGGGAAAGACGCCTTTGTAACGGCCTGCGTAGCTGTAGCGGGCGATCGCTTTGGAGAAGCAGGCGTTGAGGCGTTCGATGCGGTCCTGGAGGATGTCGGAGAAGCGGATCAGCAGGGGGAGCTGGAGGTTGCGTTTTTGCAGACCTTGGACCAGCTCGACGAGATCTAGGGCACCGCCGCGATCGCCCTTGGGTGAGACGGTGACATGGCCATTGGCGCTGATGGCAAAGTAGGGCTCACCCCAGCCTTTGATGCGGTAGGTTTCTTCGCTGTCTTCGATCGTCCAGCCGGGTGATGCGGGGGCCAAGTTACTGGCTGCGGAGTCCTGGGAGGCTTGATCAGCAGGGGCTTCGGAGTCCATGGGCTGGGATGGGGCGGTTGCTTCGTCGAGTTGGTAGACCATGGGTTCCTCCGCAGGGCTGACCCTGGGCGGGGCTGGCGGTTTTGCCAGGGGGCCGGTCCAGGGAGAATCATGTAGTTCTATTAACTATCGCAGATTTTCGAGGTGGGCGGTTCTGTCTGGGCCTTAGCTGCTGAATGTTGATGTTCATCCCGGAGTTTGGGTTGGTGTGCCATGGAGTCAGGACTTGATCTAGGAGAAGCAGAGTTTAGTAGCTGAGTCATCATGCAGAATGTCAGTCTTCAGCAAGCGGTGTTAGATAGCCTTCGGCTGTTGCCTCAAGAGCAGCAGCAGTCTGTGCTGGATTTTTGGGATAGCCTCGCGCAATCGGAACTGCAAGCGGGAACATCGATTGACCCACGATCTCGCAAAATAATGGCTAAAATCACCAGCATTTTTCTGCATTTTCTTATGGGGGGATGAAGTCAGACAGGGGCT
>JAAUQQ010000233.1 GCA_012032745.1 Synechococcales cyanobacterium RM1_1_8 | reverse complement strand
TGGACCACGCGATCGCACCTACTATCCCCACCTGCTCCCCCCTCCCCCCAGCCCCTCAACACCAGCCCCGACCTGGGCCTACGCTTCTACAACGAGCTGGTGGAACGGGTCGCAGAGCTGGCCGCCCAGTGGATGACCGCTGGCTTCTGCCACGGGGTACTCAACACCGACAACATGTCGATCACCGGGGAAAGCTTTGACTATGGCCCCTATGCCTTCCTCGAAACCTACGATGCCAAGTTCACAGCGGCCTACTTCGACTACTACGGTCGCTATCGCTACGGCAACCAGCCGAGCATCTGCCAGCTCAATTTGCAACTGTTGCAGACGCCCCTGGGCCAGGTGCTGCCCAAGGCGGAGCTAGAGGCGATTTTGGACCAGGCCTTTGAGCCGCACTATCGGGCCACCTACCGCCAGCTCATGCTCCAGCGGCTGGGCTTTGATCGGGCCAATCTTGCCAGCCTGGATCCCACCCTGGCCGACAATCTGGTGCGCTGGACCGTGCAGCTCCTGGATGACCTGCCCGTGGGCTACCACGATTTTTTCCGGCGGTTGCACCAGCAATATTCGCCCCAGTGGCGAGAAAACATCCAATCGATCCCGGCGGCGCTGTTCCGGCCCCTGGAGGGCGCAGCGGGTGATCTGGCCGGCGATCTGGCCGGTGATCTGGCGGATGACGGGACAGTAGCGGGGGACGGAGCCCAGGCTGGCGAGTTCGACCTGGCGGGCTGGGAGCCCTGGCGCGATGCCTACCACCTCTGCCTCAACCAATCTGCCCAGCCGGAAGCCATCGCACCGACCCTGGCGGCCCATAACCCGCTCACGGTGCTGACGCGATCGCGCATCGAAGCCATCTGGGAGCCCATTGCCCAAGCGGATAACTGGGAGCCCTTTGGGGCAATGGTGAAACGGCTGCAAAGCTTGAATTAAAGCTTGGATTAGGGGGTGGGGAATGGGGAATAGGCCCTGGGAACAGTGGGCCTCCTATCCATGACCGGTCAATTTTGGACAGCTTCGCTCCATTGGGGGGTATCCCCCTCAATCGACCGCAAATCAAGGGTTTCAGCCACCACCAAGTTGTTGATTCCTGACAAAAAGCAGAATTTTTAGAGAAGAGACACTCGCCTTTTGCAATCGATGCTAAGGTAATGCGACATATCCGGCGGGCTCAAACCCGGTCGGCTCAATCCTGCCAAGTCTTCCAGGGATGCCATAGTTTCCTTGGACATCAGCGCCCATCTGCCTGGGCTTGGTGCGATCTATCTACCCCCCTGACCAGCACGCAAGATGTTGATCGATTTCTGATGAGTGAGACAACGGCATTTTTAGCAGGAACTGCGGTGGCTGGCTTGGCTGCCCTCCTTCTCTTGAAGGGCGGCTTGGGGGCTAGCGATGCCATGGTGCCTAGCTACAACCCCAGTCTGTCCACTCCGCCCAGTATTTCCGCGACCGGCCCTGGCAACCTGGCCGAAGACGGCTGGAGCCAAGGGGGTTTGGGCGGCAATGGGGAATCCCTGCGCAGCCAGCTCGATCAGCAAAAGGCCCTCACCGCCCAACTGCGCACCCAGCTCGACCAGCAGGAAACCGCTGCCAGTGAACTGCGCAGCCAGCTCGAAAAGCAGCGCAACGATTCAGAGCGGCTGGCGGCTCAGCTCCAGGAGCAGCAGCGCTCCGTCGATCGCCTCACCCTCCAGCAGGGCCTGCCCGTGGCCCGGCCCGGCGGTGACCTGGCCCTGCCCCAGCGCTCGACCAATGCGACGGCGATCGCCATTTGGGTCGTGGGGGGACTGTTTGTGGTGGTGGTGGCCGGTGGCGGAGCCGTGCTGCTCGTGGTTTTAGTGCTCTCAGGCCAGCAGCAATCCCGCCGCCAAGCCCGTGCCCAGCAGCACTACATTCTCCACAATGTGCCTGGCCCGCCGTCTGCCTATTCCCCCGACTATCCCTCCCCTCGCTATCCGCCTCGCTCCCAGACTGGGGCCCATCCTCCCCAGACCTACACCCTGCCGCCCCGCAATGTCCGCCGGGTGGAGGGCGATTATTATTAAGGGAATGGCGCTCGTGCAGCAGGGTGGAAGTTCTCGACCTAGCTTTAGCCAACCTCATCCCCCAACCCCTTCTCCATAAATGGAGCAAGGGGGCCGGAAATGGAGCAGGGGGGCCGGAAATGGAGCAGGGGGATGGCGATGATTCCCCGCTTTTCTTGGGATTAGTGGCGGCGGCCCTGTTTTTTGTTGCGCCTGGCCCGGCGAATGGCATGGAGACAGGCCCAGTAGCTACAAAAGCTGAAGCAGACGCCCAGTACCACGCAGCCAAAGAACAGCGCCGCGAGGAAATCTCCCCCCAGGGAAGACAGGTGATTGAGGGAGGGAATGCCCTCCTTCGGAAAGGTGAGATGGCCATAGCCCAGCAGGGCCCGCCCCACCTGGAAGCCGAAGCCGTAGAGCGGGAAGTAGGTGAGGGGGTTGCTGATCCAGGTGGCGGCGGCGGCGGCAATGCGATAGCCCCGCAGCAGGGTCGCAGCGGCGAGGCTGAGGATCATCTGCAAGCCAAACATCGGCAAGCAGCCAAAAAAGACGCCGATCGCCACCCCTCGGGCGATCGCTTCGGGGGTGGAGCCCATGCGCACGAGGCGGTGGTAGTAGTAGCGCAGGCTGCGTAGGCCAAAGCCCCATCGCATCCGGCGAACCGACCGTTTGGGAGTGGATGTGGATCGAGGTAGGGGGTTCAAACCTGACGGTTGCTTGGCCTTGGGGGGGTGAGCCTGCTGATTTTGGGTAGACAAACCCGTTGCTCCCTGAGCGGTCTTCGTCGAAATCGTGGGCAGTCTGTTGCTGCTAGGCTGTTCCATTATCGACCGATGTTTCCATCTCTGACAACCGGGTTTGCCCTGGGGGCGAGGTGGGGGCGGGATTTTTGCTGGTTTTCATGACTGAAATTCTGCTGTGATTGAGCGCTTTACATGACCGAGACCATTGCATGACCGAGACCATTACATGACCGAGACCATTGCTGCGATCGCCACCGCCATTGTCCCCCAGCAGGGCAGCGTCGGGATTGTGCGCCTGTCCGGTGCCGAGGCCTTTGCCATTGCCCGGCGGCTGTTTTCCGCCCCAGGCCAGCAAGCCTGGGAGAGCCACCGCATTCTCTATGGCCACATCCAAGATCCGACAACGGCGGCCCTGGTGGATGAGGCGCTGCTGCTGCTGATGCAGGCTCCCCGCTCCTTTACCCGCGAAGATGTGGTGGAATTCCACTGCCACGGCGGTCTGATGGTGGTGCAGCGGGTGCTCCAGCTCTGCATCGCCGAGGGAGCCCGCCTGGCCCAGCCGGGGGAGTTTAGCCTGCGGGCCTTTTTGAATGGCCGCATTGACTTGACCCAGGCGGAAAGCGTGGCCGATTTGGTCAGCGCCCAGTCGCCCCGCGCCGCAGAATTGGCCCTGGCGGGGATCCAGGGCAAGCTGGCGGGGACCATTCGGGGGCTGCGGGCCACCTGTTTGGATATTTTGGCGGAAATTGAAGCGCGGGTGGACTTTGAAGATGATCTGCCGCCCTTGGATGAAGCCCTGATTCAGCGACAGTTGGGGGCGCTGTTGGCCGAGGTGGAACGGATCCTGGCCACGGCGGAGCAGGGGGAGCTGATGCGGGGCGGGCTGAAGCTGGCCATTGTCGGTCGGCCCAATGTGGGCAAGTCCAGCTTGCTCAATGCCTGGAGTCGGAGCGATCGCGCCATCGTCACCCCCCTGCCCGGCACGACGCGGGATGTGGTGGAGTCCCAGCTCGTGGTTGGTGGCATTCCGGTGCAGGTGTTGGATACCGCAGGCATTCGGGAGACGGAGGATCCCGTGGAGCAGCTCGGGGTGGCGCGATCGCGCGCAGCGGCCCAGGCTGCCGATCTGCTGCTGTTTACCCTGGATGCCACGGCGGGCTGGACGGCGGCGGATCAGGTGATTTTTGACCAGATTCAGGATTTGGCCCAGGGCAAGCCGCTGATTGTGGTGTGCAATAAGGTGGACTTGTTGGGGAGGGATGGGCTGGCGGGGAATGGGCTGGCTGGGGCAGGGGAAGAATTTGGCTTGGGCATGGGCCTGCCGGAGGCGATCGCCACCGCCCCCCAGGTGCCCACCGCTGCGGCCCAGGGCCAGGGCCTCGATCGCCTCGAACAGGCCCTGCTTTCCGTCGTCCAGCTCGGCGGAGTCCAAGCGGCCAACCTGGATTTGGCCATTAACCAGCGCCAGGCCGCAGCCCTCACCCGCGCCCAGGTCGCCCTCGCCCAGGTCCAGCAGACCATCGCCGAGGCGCTGCCCTTTGATTTTTGGACCATTGATCTGCGCAGCGCCATCCAGGCTTTTAACCAGGTGACCGGCGAAGGGGTGACGGAGCCGGTGCTGGAGCGCATCTTCAGCCGGTTTTGCATCGGCAAATAGTGAATGAGGGGCAAAACTCCTTATCCTACAATTAACCCAAGAGAAAACCAAAAACACTTAGTCGTGACTGCCCAGGACATAATCTAATGACCTGCTGAAATAAAGTTTTGATTTCGAGATCGAGGGCTCGATACAATTGAACACTTCAAAGCTGAGAAAATACCCGTAAAAGCCGATTGGTGATGTCATCCATGGCACCAGGATGCAGAAAGAACAGCTTGATTACATCAAGTTTTTAGGGATTTGAGGCAACTTAAACGGCTTAGGAGATAGGAGGCTGAAAACTGAAGTGAACCGAACTTAATTTGGATTCTCATCATGGATGCGCTCACCTCCCCAGCCCCCCAGGGCGACAGCGAAATCGAGCTGTTGACCGATCGCCTGGGCCTACTCCAGGCCCTCTCATTCAAGGGCTATCGTGGGCTATTCAAATTGCTGAGTCGGCTGGGGTTGCCCATGGATAAACGTCGCTATCCAGTTCATATCAAAGGGCTTCAGCATCCCGTTCAATGCCGCTTTCAAACCAGCGATGATTGGGTTCTCTCCCAAATTTTCATTGATGGCGAGTATGAACAACTGGGGAACGTCGAGGCTCCCCAATTGATCCTCGACTGTGGGGCCAACGTGGGCTATTCCGCCGTCTACTTTCTCAACAAATACCCCCAGGCCCAGGTGATTGCCGTGGAGCCGGATGAGGACAATGCCGCCCTCTGTCGCCGCAATTTGGCCCCCTATGGCGATCGCGCCCGCGTCATTCAATCGGCCATTTGGTCCCACAGCACCGGCCTGGTGTTTGAACAGGCCGATAGCCGCTGCGGCGAGTGGGGCATCTCCGTGCGTCCGGTCAAGCCGGGGGAACGACCCGCCCTGATCGCAACAGATATCGCCACGGTGCTAGCGGAATCGGGCTGCGATCGCATCGATATCCTCAAAGTGGACATCGAAACCGCCGAAGCCGAAGTCTTCTCCCACAACTATCGCCCCTGGCTGGATCGGGTCGGGCATCTGGCGATCGAAATTCATCAGGTGCCCGGCGATGTCTGCGCCCAGGCGGTCTACCAAGCCCTGGGCCACTATGACTGCGACATTTGGGAAGCGGGAGAGCTGACCTTTGCCAAGCTCAAACCAGGCCATGCCCCCACCGCCCCACCGGCCCTAGCCGCTATCCCCCTCACAGAGGCCCGCTAGGCCAGATTTGAACCAGATTTACCTTCTCCGATGCCATGAAACAATTGCGCTAAACTTCCGGTCCTGGGCTTTTATCCTCTATAAAGGATTTTGCGGCTCCCACGGAGCCCGCTCTGGAGTCGGCGAAACTGAGGCACAAACGCAATGGCTAGGACAATGGCTGCAAGGAAAACGCCCACAGGAACAGTTCCCGCTGGGATGGTTCCTGGTGGGACAATCGCCCGAGCCGTGGCTCGGGCGATTGTCCAGGGGCGACGCCTGCTCTGGAGCGCCAGGCTGGCCAGCACGGTGCCCAGTCTGGCGCTGGGCCTGACGCTGCTCCTGACTGCCCCCGGAGAAGCGGGCACCTTGAGCCGGTGGGAGCTGAATGGCGATCGCAGTCGCCTCGGCTTGACCGTCACCGAGGCGACCCAGCCCAGGGCCTTCTTGATTTTCAATCCCCAGCGTATCGTCATCGACCTGCCCAACACCAGCCTCGGCAATGTGGTGAGGAGTCAGGACTATGGCGATCGCATCAAACAGATCCGCCTCGGCCAGCCCCAGCCCGGCACCGCTCGCCTCGTGATCGAACTGGCCGATGGCTACATCATCGATCCGAAACAGACCATCCTCAAACGCACCTCCGGCAACAACTGGGAGATCAACCTCGACTGCATCGTCGCCGTGGCCGGACCGGGCACCCCCAGCGTCACCCTCCAGGTGCCGACCCCCAACAGCGGCGGCAGCGTCAGTCCTGCACCGCCTTCCAGTCGCGCCGCAGCTTCTTGGCGAGGCTCCATTTGTGGACCTCGGTCGGGCCGTCATAGATACGGAAGGCGCGGATTTCGCGGAACATCGTCTCGACGATGGTCTTGTCGGTGACGCCCGTGCCGCCCATCACCTGCACACACTTGTCGGCCACCCGCATCAGCGCCTCTGACACGGCAACCTTGGTCATCGAGCTTTCAACCGTGCCCAATGATCCGGTGTCGAGCACGCCCGCGCACCAATCGATCATCAGCTCGCATTGCTGGAGGTCGATCATGTTCTCGGCGAGCATGAAGCCCACGCCCTCGTGTCGATCACGGCCTTGCCGAAGGCCATGCGGCGATTGGCATAATCGACCGCTATCTCCCTGCGCCGCGGATGCAGCCACCCAGCCACCGCATGCAATGCGACAGGCGCGCTGGCGAGAGGCGGATCTGCGCATATTTGAACCCCTCGCCCGCATCGCCCAGCATCTGGTCGGCGGGCACCCGCAGGTTATCGATGGTGATTTCGGCATGGCTGCCGGGCATCGAGGTGTCGATGGTGTTGGGCACGCCGGTGATGCGGATCGCCGGATCGGGCAGATCGACAAGGAACATGCAGGCCCCGCCGTGACTGTCCGGGTCTTCGGACTTGGCCATCACGATTCCGACCTTCGCGCCTTGCGCGCCGGTGATGAAGCACTTCTTGCCGTTCACCACCCAGTGATTGCCGTCCTTGCGGCAGGTGGTGATCATCATCGATGGGTCCGCGCCTGCACCGTTCAGCTCTGCCGGCTCGGTCATGAAGAAGGCCGACCGCGCGCCGCCTTCGACCAGCGGGGGCGAGGAAGCGTTCTTTCAGATCGGGGCTGCCGACTTTGCCGATCAGATACATGTTGCCTTCGTCCGGGGCCTGGGTGTTGCAAGCGAGCATGCCCAATGGAGTGAGTCCGGACTTGATCAGGATCGCCGCCGTATCGCGCTGGTTGAAGTGGCTGCCGTCGGGGCGGATATGCGGCGTCAGCACGCCCGCCTGCCGCGCCAGTTCTCGCATTTCCATGATCAGCGCATCGGTCGGTGCCCCATGGTGATCGCGGCGCGGGTCCTGTTCGTAGGGGAAGATCTGCTCACGCACGAAAGCCTCGACCTTCGCGGCCATCTCCATCGCTTCGTGGCTGATCGTCATGTTGGGCACCATCTCCTTGGGCCATTCCCGGGCCTTGCGACGGCGGGTATCGACTGGTCGGCCGGGTTTGTCACCCGCGAAAACGGGCTGGGTCGCAGCGGGTCGATTGTCGCAAACCGGTTGTAACTGATCGACCGGCGTCGGCAGTTTGCGCGATTTGCGCTTGCATTCGTGGCTTGCGGCGCTAGGCCCGTGATACGTTATCACATCGCCGTTCAAACACTAACATCGACGGAAAAAGACCCCATGATGCTTCGCACGACCCGCCTTGCCCCCTCGCACCTTGCCCTGGTTGCCGGACTCGGCTTCGCCTGGACCGCTTCGCCCGCGCTCGCGGAGACTGCTGAGGCCGACGCTCAGGCCCAGCAGCCGGCAGGCACCGCCGCGCAACCCGAGGACGACGTCCACAACCGCCAGACCGGCACCGCCGGACCGATCATCGTCAGCGCATCGGGCCTGAAGGAGCTCGATGTGCTCGCGGGCACCAGCGTCCTCGAGATCCGTGA
>JAAUQQ010000232.1 GCA_012032745.1 Synechococcales cyanobacterium RM1_1_8 | reverse complement strand
AATATTGTTGGGGCTTGGGTTGCCAATGGGCTGCTCGCTTGGTTCCGCCAGGCTGGAACGCCTGCGGTGGCCCCGCTGTCCAATGGAGCAGCGGCTAAGACTGGTGCTGCTAAAACCAAGGCTGCATTGACAAGCTATGAGGCGTTCCAGAAGGTCGCTTTGGAGACCTATGACCAGCTCAACCGGGATTACAACTTGGATGATTTGGTGCCGATTTATCGGATTCGTCGAGAGATAGGTGAGCAAGTTAGTCGCTCAGATTTTGATCAGTGGCTTCTCGAAATGCAGTCTGAAGATGTTGTCCAGCTCATCGGTGGGGAAATGCCAGAACTGACCCCAGACAAGGCTGAAGACTCAATTCAGACTCGAATGGGCACCACCCGTTACTACGCTAAACGCCTAGCGTCTTAGAGGGGGAAGGCAGGGCTCCTGCCAGGGAGAAGGCTTCCATTCGGAGGCGGGAGCTTTGCCATTAGTCTTTATCTTCTTAATCCTAAATCTTTAATTAAAATCCTGCATCTTCAAGGTTACATTCTACCATGATCGCCATTTCTCAATCATCCGATCTTGCAACCATTAATGCTGCGATCGCCCGCCACAACCCATTCTCCCAGCCACCCTTTGTTAATGCCAACAATGTCTGGGGCAAGGGATTTCCTGATTTAGAAAGCCTAAATGCCCATGCTTCAGATGCGGTGTTTGAGGCCATTAGACAAATACGCGAAGGCCAATATCCAACGGTTTCGATCCTGATCACTGCCCAGAATGGCACGGGAAAAACCCACATCATAGGCCGGATTCGCCATCGCCTTCAAGAACAAGGCGGTGCTCTCTTTGTCTTTGTCAACAAGCTCAATGACATCAATGATTCGAACGGCAGCTTCCAGCAGGCCCTGTCTAGAAGTCTCAGCAATATCGGTAGTGAAGGAGTTAAGCAGTGGCAGGAACTTGCTGCCTCAATTGCGAACTTTACGCTGCAATCGAGGAACAAAATTTCTCAAGGAGTTGCTGCAAAACAATTGGTTGAGAAGTTTGGAAATTCAAGTGAAGAACGGCTCCAAAAGTGGGTTAAGGAACTCTCAAAGCAATTCTGTAAGCAACGCTCGGTAAACGATCCTGATTTGGTCAAGGCTATCCTCTGGACCCTGTCTGATGAGCAGGAACCCTATGCTTCTAATTGGCTGGCTGGCAAAGAACTTGCTCAGTACAAGGCCAATGAACTGCTGTTGCCAACCCAGAAAAAGTCTTTTGATGCAGTTGTGGAAATCCTCGATCTGATTGGTGACTATAAAGAAGTTGTTATTTGTTTTGACGAGCTGGACGTCCTCGATATTAATGATGCGGGACTACATAAGTCTTTGGTCGTTGCTAACCTGACCAAGGATCTACTTCAGAATCTGAAGCGCGGCATCATTTTGTCTGTGATGATGCCAGGAACTTGGAATGAAAGGATCAAGCAACTGCTTCCCGGTGGTGTTTCCAGTAAGATGACTACCTATGGCCAGCCACTTGACTTGAAGTACATGGATGGCGATTCCATCATCGAGCTAGTTACCCATTCTGTCGCTGAGTATTTCCGGATAAATGAGCTGATTCCTCCCAATCCTCTCTACCCGTTCGATGAAGCTGATTTGAGAGTTCTAGGCAAAGAGAAATTGACTATACGGGAGGTTTTGCAATGGTGTAAGGATAACTGTGTGCCGAAGGAGCAAGTTAATGTCTCCAAGTCAGCCAATCCTGTAGAGGAAGCATTTGCCAGCGAGTTGGAAGAAGCAGTTCAAGCGGATCTGGATGACAACCATCTGCTCGGGAATGCGCTCTACTTCAGCTTCAAAGGCTTGCAAGGGAAAACTCTTGAAGGTGTCAAGATCAAAGAAGTGACTAATTTGGTTAAAAAAGGTAAGCGAAGAGATCCCTATCTCAACTTCAAGATCATAGGTGAAGAGAATGGTAGGGTTTGCATTGGTGTTGCTGTTCTCCAACAGGATGGTGGTAACGGTTTAGCCGCTGGCTTCAAACGACTCCTAGATCATAAAGACGAATTTAAATTGACCCGTGGTAGCCTTGTACGGTCAAAGCGAAAATCAATTAGCTCACACCTCAGGAAAAACTACCTGAAGCCATTTATTAATCAAAACGGTGGTGAGTTTGTTGAACTGAAGCCCGACGAAATTCGTCCTCTGCTCGCCATTCGTTCTGTGTTTTTGAAGCGGGAGAGTGAGTATGGCCTAACTGAGGCGCAGATCTCAGAGTTCATTGCTCAGCAGGGGGAAGCGCGGCTTTTAGGAATTCACAACCCGCTCCTGCGGGAAATTCTCAGCGACCCATCCCATCAAGTTCCCGACCTAGCCGAAGAGCCGGAAGCCGAAGCGATCGCCCTCGAAGAGATTGAAACCGACAGCGAAGATGAATCCACCGATGCGACCCTTGCAGAGCTAATCACCGTCGATGAATGACTTCAACCTCGACCGTGCGCTTTGCTTGCCTGAGGCCGAAATTGAGCTGCTGCGCTCCGGTCGTTCGATTTCGGCTCTGCCCCGCACCCTGATCGATCCCAACTGGCAGTTCGCCCTCTACGCCCCCGGTAGCCTGGCGATTCAAGCCGCCGCTGTCTGCACCTGGTGCCGGATGCTGGAACCTGACGATTTGCCTCGCCTGGCCCAGGCCACCCACTGGTCCCTGGAGGCCCTAGAGCAAAAAGCCCAGGAACAGCCCTACTTGTTTCTTGCCGCTTTGAGGGTGATCGCCCTGGCAGATGGCTTGATGCTGCCAGCGGCGATCGCCCAGGAAGAAAAACTTGGCCGCTTTGTGTCCCTCTCCGCTGTGGAGCTGCTGCGCAACCCGCAGCCGGTGTTGAGCGATCGCCTCTTCGCCCGCCGTGCCCACCAGCTCAAAACCCTAGAGCCAGAAGTCCATGGCGAATTAATGCTACTACAACTGCTCTTGCAGGCTGACAAACATGCTTCTGCCCAAGCCATGGCCGCAGAAGCCAGGGCATTGATGGGATGGGAAGATCATGCCACCCAGCGACAACTCCTTTCAGAACCCTGGATTGGCACAATCAGCACTGTGGGTAATTCCAGCGATGGCCACTTGTTTGAAAAGTTAGTGCGTCGCAGCTTCCTCAAACTGGGGTTTCAAAACCACAGCGGCAACAGCCAGGCCAGCCTAGATCCCAATTCAACTGGGGGAGCAGGCGGGATTGACTTCTACTGCGATTTTCCCTATGCCATCGTGGGGGAATGTAAGGCAAGCGGAACGGAAAAAGTCCCTGACTCCACGCCAGCTCAGCTTGTCAAATTGGGCTTAAAGATTTTGCCCCAGGCCGACTACGAGTCTGCAATCAAAATCATCCTGGCCGCAGGAACCCTGACGCCAGCCGCTGACCAAACAGCCCAAGGAAATAGAATGAACGTGCTTCGCCCCGAGACATTGCAGCGCTTGGTGGCGCTGAAAGACTTGTATCCCGGTGCCGTGGATCTACTCAAGCTGAAGCCTTGTTTAGAACAAGCCCCCTTTGGCGAAGCGGCAGATGCCAAGATCAATCTCTACATTGAGGACTGCAATCACCAGCTCGTCATTCGTGCCCACACCATTGTTGTGATTAAAAACCACCTAGAGGATCCGAACGTCCATTCCGCAGGAATTCACGATGTGGATGATATTACAGCCTTCAGCCTCTACTGTGCTTCCTCTCCTCCCCAGGGGCTGACCCTGGATGAATTCAAAGCCTTGTTGATTGAATTATCTTCACCACTAACGGGATATTTAGGTCGGACAGCTACCAATCGCTATTATTTCCTACGCAGGCTTGAGCATTTAGCCCTGCGTGACTGAATATGGTGGTCAGCCTAGTACAGCAGGGCGTAAGTTTCTGGACTAGCTTCAGCCACCCTCATCCCCCAACCCCTTCTCCATTTGATGGAGAAGGGGAGTCGGATCGGAGCCCCTCTCCCTTTGTGGGAGATGGGTTGGGGTGAGGGGGGCAACACTTACGCCCTAGACTACTAGGCCAATTTCATCCGGCTCGACTTGTTCTGTCGCGGCAGTGGGAAAAATAGCCCCAACGGAGCAGGGTAAATTTCTTTCTCCGTGGCCCCTACTTCCCCAGGGGATTGCTGTGTAAAGTCTTGCCTAGCCTAGACTTCAGCTTTTGACAAAGTTCGCTAAGCTAGCGATTGAAATCGTCCTTAAGAACCCGGATATCGCCCAGGAGAGCTTGAACCATGCCCATGCTGTCTGTGGCCCAGTCGCAACCGAGCGAACGGGCTGAATTCATCCGCAAAACCTATATCCATCTGGCAGGGGCGATCGCCGCCTTCACCCTGCTGCAATACATCTTCATCAACACCGGCATCTCCGCTGTCCTCGGCAACCTGATCGCCGCAGGCGGCAACCTTGGCTGGATCGCCATCCTCGGAGCCTTCGCCCTGATTGGCTGGCTGTCGCGCAGCCTCACCGCTCGGGCCGATGATGAGGGCTTACAGTACCTTGGCCTCAGCCTCTACGTGCTATTTGAAGCCTTGATCTTCGCGCCGATGATTTGGATCGCCCACTCCATGGCCGGTGGCGTGCTGCTCAACGCAGCTCTGTTGACGCTCTGCATGTTCGCGGGCCTAACCACCATCGCCTTCACCACGAAGAAAGATTTTTCATTCCTGGGTGGATTTTTGCGCATCGGTGGATTTGTCGCCCTGGGCTTCATCCTCTGCGGGCTGATTTTTGGCTTCCAACTGGGCCTGTTTTTCTCTGTGGCGATGGTCGGGTTTGCCTCCATGGCCATTTTGTATGACACCTCCAAGGTGATGCAGCACTATTCCACGCGGCACCATGTGGCGGCCTCCCTGGAGCTGTTTGCCTCCGTGGCACTGCTGTTTTGGTATATCCTGCGCATTTTGATGCAGCTCAACCGCCGCTAGGCTGGGGATTGAGCTGGGGGCTGGCTGCACCGCGCGGCGGCTGGTCCGGCGGCTGGTTCCTTATGGGAGCCTCGACTGGCCAGTGAGGGCGGGCGTTTCCGGAGAGGCCAGGCGCAGCAGGGATTCCGGCAGGGTTTCCACGAGGCTGTACTGGAATGGCCCCTGGGCCAGGCTGTCTACGTAGGTTTGGTTGAGGTAGAGGCTGTATTTGCGATCGCCTCCAAATGTCGATCGAAAAAGGCCAGACCCAAAGCCTGCAAGGCTTGCTGGGCCGGATGACCATCCGGCCCCAGCAGCCGTTGCGAGGTGGGTAGGAGTCCGCTGGTGCCCGTATCGCCCAGGAATGAAAAATGGGTGCTGTTATCCGCCAGTAAGAGATATTTGTGCGTGGTCTTCAGCCAGCCAAAGGGCTGGAGCTGTTCTGGCAGGGCTGGGGCAAAGTAGTCGTGGGTGCCCGCCACGAACATCACCGGAACCTCCAGCTTGGCTAGGCCGGAGGGGCCGAAGATTTGGCTGGTGAGCGGGTTGATGGCCAGCACTGCGCCAATGCGGGGATCCTTGACCTGGAAAGAGGTCTGGACTGGCAGGTCCAGCAGGCGGCACTGGAGCGGCAGGGAAATATTAAGGGTAAAGCGGTTGATGTCTTCGGGGCAGCGCTGGGCCAGCAGGGGGCGGTTGAGTTCGGCCCCTGCGGCGGCGAGGGCGGTGTAGCCCCCCAGGGATTGGCCGACGATGCCGACGCGGTTGAGGTCGAGCTGAGCCAGTTTCGGGTCGGTTTGGGCGCGGCTGGTGAGGCTGTCTAGGACGGCGGTGATGTCCCTGGGGCGCAGCAGCAGCTCGCTGGCACTGGGGGGTGCGGCCATGCCTTTGAAAAAGCGGGTGATGCGATCGCTGCTGGTTTCGTAATGTTCAATCGAGACCACGCCATAGCCATGGGAGGCAAGGTGCTGGGCCAGGTAGGCCAGGCTGTTGCGATTGGATCCCAGACCGTGGGATAGCAGCACAACGGGGATGCTGGCTGGGGCTGTGGCCTGGGGGCGGGCGGCGCTGGGGCTGGCTGGGGGCGAGCCCCCCTCCGGAAGATAGAGATCCGCCACGGAAAACTGGCGCGTTCAGGATTGCGAAATGTCATAGGCTGCCGCCGCCAGGCGACCTTGCCGGGCTGGTCTAGGGCTTCCAGGGGGCCTGGGGGCAGCGGCAGGCGGTGCTGATTGGCTTCGGCTTGCAGTGCTTGGAGGATAGCTGGACGGCGGGCATAGAAGTCAGCGTTTTCATTAATCAGGGCCAGGACCTGCTCTACATCGAGGCTGAGGCGTTCTGCAGGAAACTGGCGGACGAGGTTGATTAAGCTCAGCCCCTCGGGGGCAACAGCGGCGGCCAGGAGGGCTTCACGCAACTGAGCTGCTCCGGTTTGCTGATTCACTGGATTCGCTGCCTCGGTTTGCTGCTCCCCTGGCTCCTCGGCGACCAGGCTGCCCAGCCGGGCCAGGAGAATGTCTCCCTCCGGCAGGGCCAGAAATTGGGAGATGATTGTGGCATCGAGATCGAGGCTTTCCTGGAGCAGGCTCCGGAGCGAGGCAATTTGAGCCGGTGTTAGGGTTGCTTCGATAAAGCCCAGTTCGGGGGAGATTTGGCCGGTTTTGGCAAAGGTCTCTAGGTCCATGAGGGGGATGTCGAAGGCGATCGACCTGAGGGTGATATTGATCGCTTCGGCGCTGAGGGCGGGGCGCGGGCTGAGCAGGGCCAGGATGATGGGGAGAGATTGGAGGGTCTGGCGCGATCGCCGTCCTATTCGCCCAAAACGTTGCCAAGTAAAAAGAAATTTCATAGGAGTTTCGCTAATGGTGGCGATCGATCTGAAGCCGCCGCCGATCCCATGCTCCCAAACGTTTCTACGACCGTCACCCTTGCCATGGCTGGAAATGGCCTGGACCATCGAACCTAATGGATCTTGATGGCTCTTGGCCTAGCTCTTGGGTTGTGTCTGGGTCTTGGGCTGGGTTTGGAGGAGACGGTTGCTCTGGTCCGAGTTGTTCATCCCTGAGTTGCTCGTCTCTAAATTATTCAACTCCGAGTCAATTATTTCCAAAAGAGATTGCGCGATCGCGCGGTTATTTTCCGCTGTGAAGTGACCATCGGCCACGTAGCTGCGCGGATCGCTGGCCTGGGCCAGGCTATTGGTGCTGAGGTAGGGAATGTTGCTTGCGCTGAGGCTGGGTTGCAGCACCTGGAGCAGGTGATCGTCATAGTTTTGGCTATCGATCAGCAGGACGATGGGAAGCTGGTTGCGATCGCGCGCCTGCTGGGCAAAGTCGGTGACGAGGGCGGCCAGCAATTGATTGGTCGCGGGGTCGATGAACCCCGCCTGGGGATCGTGGATTCGCGCTTCCACCTGGGCCTGATGTCGCTGGGCCAGGCTGCGCCGCAGCAGCCGCAGGGTCGAGGAAGCATCCAGCGGGCTGGCCTGGAACAGCAGGGGGTGGTAGAACGCATCTTCCTGGGCGAGCTGGGCGCGGTAGGCCTGGCCCTGGGCCGGGTCTGCCAGGGTGCTCCGGAGCTTGGCCAGGGATTCCACCAGGGGAGGGATGGCGGTGAGCTGGCCGTTTTGGAGGCGGTAGCGCGGGTAGGTATAGGCGGAGGGACTTTCAAATAGCCAGGTGGCCCCGGTCAGGCTCTGGAGCGATTTGACGCTGTGGGCCAAGATGCCGAGGATGACGACCTCAGGCTGGGCAGGCTGGCCAGACGGCGAACGCTCCCACTGGGCTTGGTCGGCGCTGTAGGCCGCCAGGGCATAGCTGGGGCCGCCCGAGGGGGCTGCGATCGCGCGCAAACCCAGGTCAGGGTCGATCTCGCCCAGGGCCTTGCCAATTTGATCCGTGAAGGACATGCCGTAGAGGGCAATGCTGGGCGCGCCGTTGCGGGCGGGCCTGCTGGGATGACTGGCCAAGGCCTCTGGGGTGAGCCAGCCCGCCTGGGCCAGGGGGCTGCTCTGGGCATCGCTCGCTCCCAGAAGCTGGACTAGCTTGCCCTCGGTAGAGCGCCCATAGTTGAAGTAGGTGGCCAGGGAGGAGGCAGGCTGGTTGGGGTCTTTGGGGTAGGCAAACAGGAGGTTGATCGCGAGGTCGATGGCCGCTAGGCCCGCTAGGGTCCAGCCTAGGATGGCCAGTCCTTTGAGACCTTGGTGCCGCCAGGGGCTGGGGGTTGGGATGCTGGGGGTTGGGAGTGCTGGGGGGGATTGGCCCTGGGGGGCGAGTCGCTGGCCGGGGACG
>JAAUQQ010000231.1 GCA_012032745.1 Synechococcales cyanobacterium RM1_1_8 | reverse complement strand
CGTAGGAGCGCTTACGCTTTCCTGTTTTAGGATCAGGAAGCACTGGAGCTGCGATGTAGGCAATTCCGGTCTCCCCAAACTCCGCAAAGCATAGAGCCTCTAGGGTTGGCACTTTATGGGATCCTTGAATAGCACCCAAATCAACTGCAATATTGTGGGCTGCTGCGGTTGCCATGGCTTCTGCCATTTGCCCACTCTTGGGTAAGCCGATGGGCACTAATGTTTGATCAGGCTGGGTTAGCTGAACACTGACGCCAGCCGCATAAATAGTCGAGAATCTGGGATGATTCTGGTTGGGCAAGATTGGAATAAATCCTTTTGGGCTAGCTAGTCCAGGCACGTCTCGAATAAACTTAGCACCTCGGAATGAGGGCAAAATCATCGAGTAGCGAAAGGGAAATTCTTGGCCATCAGCCAAGGTCACAACACTGGGAGAAACCGATTGAATCGCTGCATTCTCAACAACCTGAATCCCTCGCTTTTGCATGAGACTAGCCGTCAACTCCCTTGCATTCTTAACGTCTGAAACACCCAGATGCCCCACATAGGGCTCTGGTGTAAGATACGTAATGGGAGCCTGCTCCTTTAGTCCTCGACGGCGCAGCTCATGCTCAGCCATCAGTGCAAACTCATAGGCTGGGCCAAAACATCCCGCACCCGGAGCAGCACCGACAACAATTGGCCCTGGATTCTCTAAGAATTTGAGCCAAGCCTCACGGGCTAGAAGAGTGTGGTCAGGGCTACAAACAGACTGAGTGTATCCCCCATGGGGGCCTAATCCTGGAATTTCATCGAAGGCGAGGGAAGCACCCGTCGCAATCAGGAGAGCATCATATTTAACGAGCCCCTGTCCCTCAACGATTAAGTGCTGGCGCTCTGGGTCCATTGCGGTAACTTTTCCAGGCATCCAATTGAGCCCGTGACGCTGGGCCAACGAAGCGAGATCCAACTGGACGTGCTTGAGCGACTTAAGATTGAGAGCGACCTGGATCAACCCTGGGATGAACGTGAACTCTGGCTGGTCAGAGATCAATGTGACCGTACTATCGCCCGGCAAAAAATGCCGCAACTCGTAGGCGGCGGGCAATCCAGCCAACCCAGCCCCAACAACAACGACATTCGCCATTTCTCATCTCCCTACTCGCTAACTACACCTGAGCGCTCCCGAAGGAGAACAAAAGCCTAAACAAACAATATCACCACACGGGAATATAATCAATCTTCGAAATAGATAGCCAGATTAACTACTATCTGGCTATATTGTGCTATAAGTGGGGTGTCGGCACAAATGTTCGACACAAGATTTGACAATACAGAAGGAAGGACTAGTGATGTATCACTTTAGTTGTGTCGTTTCGGCCTCGTTTGATGACGCGATCGCCCTGGTGACGGAGGCTCTACGCGAAGAGGGCCTGGGGATTCTCACAGAAATCGATGTGCAGGCTGCCTTCAAGAAAAAGCTCGACAAACCGTTTCGCAACTACCGCATCCTAGGCGCTTGTCATCCTCAGGTGGCCTACGACATGATCCAGACTGATGACAAAGCAGGCGTTCTCTATCCCTGTAATGTGGTCGTTCAAGAACATGAAGATGGCCAAGTTGAGGTTTCTGCCATCGATCCACTGATGATGTTTCTGCTCATTCACAGCCCTAGAGCCAAGGAAATTGCCCTAGAAGCGAGTCAAAAAATGCAGGCCGTCATCGCTCGTTTGCCCAAGCTTCAGCCTGCAGCAGCCATGGCCATTGCAGCCTAGTCATCTGAATTTTGATTGTCTGGACAGCCTGGGTAAAACCGCCAAATCTTTGATAATTTAGCCCCAGTTTTCCAGCCCTATTTCACGATTTCTTTAGCCTTTCGAGGAAAGTACCATGTCAAGTAATGTCGGAACAATAGATCGCCTAGTTCGCTTAACTCTTGCAAGCATCTTGTTTTACTTGGGACTCATGACCTACGCCGATTCAACCCTAGGAATTGCCCTAGATGCCGCAGGAGCAGTCATGGCCTTGACTGGTTTATTGGGATTCTGTGGACTGTACAAATTACTCGGTATCAACAGCCGTCAGTCTGACTCAAACTCCCAAGCTTCCTAGGGATCGCTTCTTCAATGCCATTAAAACCACATCTCATCCCATCCCTTATCAACCATGGAAAATGTAATTCGAAATGATCCACCGTCCCTTTCCCGACGACGCCTGCTCAACTTTCTAACGGGTTCTGCTGTTGCCGCAACTGTGGGCCCAGCGCTGTATCCTGTCGCAAGGTTTTTTATTCCGCCTTCTGAAGTGAGTGAAAGCGGCGGTATTCTCGCAAAAGATATTTCAGGCATTCCAATCCCAGCTAGCCAAATTCTAGCAGAGCCCCCCGGCACCCGCGCCCTGATCGCGGGCCTCGCAGGAGAGCCGACCTATTTAACGATCCAAGACGATGGTTCTCTTAGCAAGATAGGCATTGTCGATAACTGCACCCACCTGGGCTGCACGTTCCCCTGGAATCCTGCCGCTCAAGAATTTCAATGCCCCTGCCACGGCTCTCTCTACGCACCCGACGGCAGCGTCTTACGAGGTCCAGCTCCGCTACCGCTAAAGATTGCTCATGTGGCAGTTGAAGGAGAGGCGATCTGGCTTTATCCCTGGAGCGAGATTGATCCTCGAACGGGTAAATCTCCTTGGTGGGCCTAGAACTGTTCAGGCTCTAGCCGGGCTGATGATCCTAAGAGGATGGTTGAGAGTCGCTTTAGCTGTAGCAGATCGCAACGGTTCAACCCTCAGGAGGATCTGGGTTAAAGGATTTGGGGCCATGGCTGGTATTACAAAGCCATTGTAACCACCAGATCCCTGCCAGTAGCAAGAACACTTTAAGCAGCCATGCAGCCAGTATAGAACTGCCCAATGCGCGAAAAGAGCAGACAGTCAAAAGAAAGACGAAAACCAGGTTATTTTTACTACTCCAGCAGAGATAGCCTGAAACAAGGGTAATGGAAATTGCAATCCAAAATGCAATACTCATGGTAATTTAGTCGTCTTGTTTGATTGTCTCTAGATCGGAATGGATCACCAGTCCACTGTCATTCAGTCTCCTATCATGCTTTGAACATCTTACGACAGAAATCATTATCCAACCTTCTCTTTTCTCAGTTGGATTAAGAACCTAAGACAGAATTGTCCTCCAAAGTTAGAAGTCTCCCAGTTCAGTCGTCTCACTTGGATGATTCGAGTCGAACTTCTTGGATTTATTTTCATTCCTTTTTTTGCGGCCATGATGGCCAGAGGCATTGGCTCCTAGCCAGCCTAAAAACATGCTCTACGGCACCATAGCTTGAAGTTTTAATTCACAGTACACCTATCACTTCACCCAGAGCATTAAACGAATGGCCACAACTGAACAGATCAATGGAGTCCCATTTGAGGTGTTTATTCCCCAAGAAGTCAATCGCATTTTTCAGCAAAACAGAATCATTTTAATTGATGTTAGAACACCCCAGGAATATGCGTTTGAATATATTCCGGGTGCAATGCTCTTTCCGATGGCATCTTTTGATCCAGAGAA
Organism: Synechococcales cyanobacterium RM1_1_8; assembly: GCA_012032745.1. Classification (GTDB taxonomy): domain Bacteria; phylum Cyanobacteriota; class Cyanobacteriia; order PCC-9006; family JAAUQQ01; genus JAAUQQ01. The sequence continues at coordinate 4,738 of JAAUQQ010000231.1, read as the reverse complement.
GCTCCCTTCCCAGAATGAAAAGCCAATTATCTTTCACTGTGGCTCTGGCCGACGATCTCGCATCGTCGCACAGCAATGTGCCGATGCAGGCATTCTTCAAATCGCCCACATGGAAGGAGGATTAGGAGCTTGGAAAGCCGCTGGATACCTCTATGCCGCCATCGATCCGGCCACGGGAGGCTACATCCAACGTCCGTCCGGGACCGAGGGCCAATAGCAAAGATAATCTTACGATTTCCGGCCAGTCTCCCTTGCTTCGCTATGCGGTTATATAATGAATTACATTAAAGCATCTTTAGCCTGTGAGAGGTAAAGCAGATGAGTACATTTATCAGCCCCAGAAAGTCTACCGAGTTCGACCTCGGTAGGTGGTGGGACAGTTTTGTTCAGTGGATTACGAGTACGAGTAATCGGCTATACATTGGCTGGTTTGGCGTCCTGATGATTCCAACGGCCCTGGTTGCCACAACGGTGTTTACAATCGCCTTGATCGCAGCCCCCCACGTTGATCTCGAAGGCATTCGAGAGCCCGTAGCCGGAGCCATCCTCGATGGCAACAACCTGCTGACGGCGGCGATCGTCCCGACTTCAGCCGCGATTGGATTACATTTTTATCCCCTCTGGCAAGCCGACTCTGTTGCTGAGTGGCTATACAACGGTGGCCCCTATCAGCTCATTGTCTTCCATTTCCTGATTGCCATCTGGAGCTATCTCGGTCGGCAATGGGAACTCAGCTACCGCCTGGGAATGCGGCCTTGGATCGCGATCGCCTTCTCAGCACCCGTTGCAGCAGCGACAGCAATCCTGTTGGTCTATCCCGTGGGTCAAGGCAGCTTTTCCACAGGAATGCCCCTCGGTATTTCCGGCACGTTCTATTTCATGTTGTCCCTGCAAGCCCGACATAACGTGCTCATGCATCCGTTGCACATGCTCGGTGTTGCCGGGGTGTTTGGTGGGGCAATGCTCAGTGCCATCCATGGTTCGCTGGCGACCAGCAGCTTGATTCGAGAAACCACAGATGAAGAGTCAGCAAATTTGGGCTACCGGTTTGGGCAACAGGAAGCGACCTACAATTTATTGGCCGGTCACAGCAGCTATTTAGGCCATGTCCTCATTCCCACCGCTGCCATGGAAAATAGCCGTTCTGTCCATTTCTTGTTGGCCGCACTGCCAACTATGGGCATTTGGTGTGCCACCCTGGGCATCGGCATCATGGCCTTCAACTTAAATGGTTTCAACTTCAACCAATCCATTCTGGACAGCCAAGGCCGAGTGATCCCGAGCGAAGCGGACCTGCTGAATCAAGCCAATCTGGGCATTCAGGCCATGCATGCTCCCAACACGCACCATTTCCCAGAGCTGCTAGCCAGCGGAACGGCCCCTTCAGTGGCAGGGGAGGCTTCTAGCTTAGTCTGGCATAGCTAAAGCGCCCGCCAGGCTCCCGCTGGGATTGGGGTAGACAACGAATCAAACCATAATATTGCAGTCGTTTACCCCAATTCAATTTTCCCGCCTAATCAAACGTCTTAGACAAGGTCCAGATTTCCTATGGCAAGCCTCTCGTCAACTCAGCCCTACATCGTTGAGCTCTCTCCCAAGGAGTTCTCAGATTTGCCAGAGCCCAAGCATCTTTTAGATGTGAGAAGTCGCCTTGAATATAATCTCTTCCACGCTCCCACTGCGATGCAGTTAAATCTACTGCTGATTTTCATGTTTCGACTTCCAATTTTAGGAAATTGGCTCATGCCGAGGTGGCTGTGGGAGCTGCCCAGGGATGAATCATTGGGCGTTATTTGTCTAACCTCCCACCGCAGTCCCCTAGCAGCCCAACAGTTAGCGAGGCTAGGTTTCACTCAAATTTTTAATATTTCTGGTGGCATGATGGCTTGGAAAGCCTCTAATCTATCGCTCCAGTCCGGCGCGGAGAAACAATCCATCGCTTGAGTCCAATCCTGGCTCAATAGTGGTTTTTAAGTTCTCCAAATTGCAAGTTCTCCAAATTGCAAGTTCTCCAAATTACAAGTTCTTCCAACTTCAATGACATTTACGCCCTCAGGAAGGCTCATACCGTGTGGAAATTTTTAGGCTTCATTCAAAAAATCTGACCTGGTCCATTCCAATTTGTATGGTCGCTGGGATTTTAGTCGGTGCATTCGCAAACCCAGAACCGCTCAAAGCTCTGATCATTCCCCTCACGTTCCTCATGGTCTATCCCATGATGATCAACTTGCAGGTTCAAAAAGTCTTGTCGGGAGGAGACTATAAAGTTCAACTACTGACGCAACTCATCAATTTTGCAGTCATCCCCTTCTTTGCCTTTGGCATGGGTAAGTTGTTTTTTGCCGATCGCCCCCTCGTTGCGCTGGGCCTCCTATTGGCGTCACTGTTACCCACTAGCGGCATGACAATTTCTTGGACAGGCTTCGCCAAAGGAAATATCAGTGCTGCAATCAAGATGACCGTTGTAGGACTCCTCTTAGGCTCTATTGCAACACCATTTTACGCCAAGCTTTTGATGGGTGCCGTCGTTGAAATTCCATTGGCTAGTGTCTTCAAGCAGATTGTCATCATTGTATTTTTGCCCATGATTTTGGGCCTAGTCACTCGATTCATACTGCTTCAATCGTAGGTGCAGAATAAATACAACAAACCTGAAGCAAAAGTTTCCAGCCTTCTCAACATTGGGCGTTTTAGGCATTGTATTTGTTGCCATGGCCCTCAAAGCCAAAGACATTATTGCGAACCCACTCGACTTGCTGTCTTTTTTAATTCCACTGGCAATTTTGTATGGCGTCAATTTCCTACTGAGCACTATTATCGGCAAGCTCATGTTTGAGCGGGGAGATGCGATCGCCCTGGTCTATGGCACCGTGATGCGTAATCTTTCCATTGCACTGGCGATCGCCATGACCGCCTTCGGCAAAGAGCAAGGATCGGAAATTGCCCTGATCATTGCCATGGCCTATATCATCCAGGTGCAAGCTGCGGCTTGGTATGTTCAGTTCACTGACCAAATCTTTGGTGCCCAGCCGGAATCCCAAATGGCCCTAGAAAAATCTGCTTAGAGAATGTTTGAGAATGGCTTTGACTGTAGGGGAAAGAGATGAATTTGATCAATCAACTTGAAGCCTGGGGTTTTTCGTTCCAATGGTGGCGCGGAGCCAGGGGCGAATACTGGGCAATCAGCCAAATGCTGCTCTTGATGACGTTTGTTCTCATTCCTATCTATCCAGCATTCCCCAGAACAAACCAGCCTTCGATATTGACTGGCCTGACCTGGGGGATCGCTGGGCTATTAGGTTTGATGTCACTCTGGTTCTTGTTGGGAGGTCTTAAAGCATTGGGAAGCAACATTACCCCGTTGCCCCATCCCAAAGATGATGGCAGCTTTGTCAACCAAGGAGTTTATGGGATAGTTAGACACCCTCTTTACAGCAGCATTATTATGGGCACATCTGCCTATAGTTGCTGGCAGTGGAGCTTTAGCCATGGACTTGCTGTGGTTGGGCTAGTGCTTTTTTTCGACATCAAAGCTCGAAAAGAAGAAGCTTGGTTAAGGGATAAGTTTCCTGACTACGATGCCTATCAAGGCCAAGTCAAGAAACTGATTTCTTTTATCTATTGAACGAGAGGCAGCTCAATTCAAAACCCTATCGGTACTGCGTAGCATAAAAGCAGACACCAACATCGATTCCGCCCCAGAACAAGTCAGAATGGCTCGGCTCATTCGCTTCTCTGCAACACCAAAAGTTAGCCGCAGAGCGGCGAAGTATCAATTTTTTTGGGCTCATTTAGCCCCTTGGACAACACAGCTAGATAAAGCCGGGAAAGTCGCAACCATAGAGACGGAAAGCACCCACGGGCCAACGGGGAATTATTAAGTTATTAGAAAAAGATGCCATTTAATCTTTTAATCGTTATATAGTTATTAAAGAATAAAATCAAGCCCACTCAATTTTGGAGCATAGACCATGGTCAACTCGACTGGAAGCGGTTTGGCTGTACGACTCCGGGAGGGCACCAAGCAAGCCCACACCGCCGCTGAGAACACCGCCTTTATGAAATGTTTTCTCAAGGGCATCGTTGAAACAGATCCACTGCGCCGGTTTATTGCAGATCTTTACTTTGTCTACAGCGCCCTAGAAGATGCATTGCATCAACAACAAAAGCATCCTGTTGTGGGTCCGATGATTTTCCCCGAGCTAGAACGGCGGCCCGCCTTAGCCGCAGATTTAGCCTTCTACTACGGTGACGATTGGCTAGAGCAGATTGCTCCCTCCGCCGCTGCTCAGGAATACATCAATCGTCTGAAGGCAGTGGCAACAACCTATCCTGAACAACTCGTGGCCCATGCCTATGTGCGCTACATGGGGATTTGTCGGGGGGCAAGGGGCTTCGCACGATCGCCCGCTCTGCCCTCAACCTGCCCGAAGGGCAAGGCACGAGGCTGCATGAGTTTGATCAACTCCCCACCCCTGAAGCCCGTCGAGCTTTTAAGTTCCGTTATCGAGATGCCCTGAACGAGCTTGCAGTTGATTATGCAATAATTGATGCGATCGTTGAAGAAGCCAATCTGGCCTTCCAACTCAACCGTGACCTGATGCATGACCGGGCACTGTCAGTTTAAAGAATGAAAGCTATACTGCAGATGCAGCCTAGAGTGTAGCGTCATGAAATGCGTAGATTGCGAAAGTGAGGAGGTAGTCAAGAATGGAACGACCCTCCTTCAAACGGGACA
>JAAUQQ010000230.1 GCA_012032745.1 Synechococcales cyanobacterium RM1_1_8 | reverse complement strand
GGCGGTCCAGGAAATAGGGCTCTGGACTGCTGGATTCTGGAGTGCTGGATTCTGGAGTGCTGGATTCTGGAGGGCTATTGGTGTCGGCGATGGGTTCAGCGATGACCTGTTCGGGGGCGATCGCGGCCTCCAGCCCAGGGACGAGGCGATCAACCACCACCGGCTCAGGGTCCAGCGATTGGGGAGTGAGGGGGGGCAGACTGTCCCCAAGCTCGATTTCTTCCCCAAGCTCAAGCTCTATGGGCTCAGAGTTTTGCAGCTCGAATGGTTGGGGGTCGGGCTTTTGGGGCTCAAGCTTCTGGTCTTCAAACCTCTGGGGCTCCAGAGATTCGGACTGGGCTCGACCCGGCTCTACCCGTTCAGGCTTGGCCACTGCCACCGGAGCCACCGTGGCAGCGGTGACAAGGCTGTCTCCCGAAGCTACAAAGGGCAGGTGCAATGAATGGGCCGGTTCCCAAGGGAAGGTCTCGCAAAGCTCCTTACCTTGGAGCCCAACCACATCCCCAAAACGCCGAATAAAGCCTCGGATATAGACCGGCTCGGGCAGCGGCGCAGCATTGCCTTCCTCAATGGCCTTCAGGATGGTGGCTCGAATCAAGGTCTTGCCTGAGGCTTCCTCCAAGCTTAAGCCCCTCGCCTCACGGGCCAGGCGAAGCTGATCGCCGATCACCCGCAGCCGCTCATGCTGAATTGGTTCTAGGTCACTCATTAGATCCTTGTTTCCCGTTGCAACCCACAGTTCCCCGAGCCATTACCCCAAGCCGTTGGTTGTCCAAGCCTCAAGGGGACCGGACTCCAGCCCCAAAGCCTCCAGCCCCAAAGCCTCCAGCCCCCAGGACTCTAGCCTTTTGGGAGCCAAGGACCAGGCCTCAAGTCTCCAAGCTTTGGCCGGTTTGACTTAGCCTGCCGTCGTTTTTCTTCACCTTAGGCTGGCTTGGCACTTGGCTGAATGGCTCATTGTTCTACTACTTTAGCCTGAGCTTTGGCAGCGTTACTGATGGACAATAAAGCATTTCCGAAGCGAATGCAATTGGGGAAAGGGCAATGAAACGCACTGGTGAAAGGCGCTGGCGAGCAGCATCGTAGCTGGTTTCTCACACCCTCTTGCTCAGGCGAGTCGCGGGCCATGTTTTGGGCTCGTGTTTTTCGCCCGATTTCCCCCACTATTTACCCAAAGTAGCGGCTTACAGACGGGCTGGGGACAACCTTGCAGCGGGCCAGATCCCAACACCAACCCTGGCACCCTCCTGGCTCTCTCAGCCGCGCCCTGGTTGGGTAAAGAAACATTTGAATTGAAGAAACCTCGTAAAGAAACCTTGAGAAAAATTCCCCCAAAGCTTGGTATGGAGCGGGTTAGGTAAACTTTGTTGTACGAAGCCCACGTCCCATGGGGAGATGCTGTTATCCCTGAGTAGAGCGCAGCGGCTCGGAGCAGTGGAACGGTTTCTGCTCCCCCATTCGATGCCCCGATGTAGATGCCCTAATGATTCTTTTCGCGGCTGGTGCCGAGCGTCACGCCCTTGGGCTTCCCCCTCAGTCCTCCGCTTTTAACCCGCGATAGCAGTTTCGATCAACGACAGCAGGATTTGACCTTGACCATGAAGAAGTACGCCAACAATTGGATCCAAGACTGGTGCCACGAGCATGGCTGGACCGATATCTTTATGGAGCGCTATCGCTATTGGGCCTTCCCTCCAGGGGCGGTGATGCCCCAGCCCATCCCCTACGATGTGCTCCAGGCGATCAAGCGGGAGCAGGGCCTCAGTCCCCTGGAGAAGCGTTGGTATGGGGGGGCGATCGCGATCTCCCTCTGCGCTGGGGTGGCAGCCTACTGGCTCAATAGCCCCCTGCCCCTGGCCTTGGCCTTCATTGTTGGGGCCATCAGCGTCGCCTATTTGGACGATGAAGTCCAGTCCTGAGAAGTCCGGTCCTGCAAGGTTTGGTCCTGAGAGGCCCCGCCGCTAGCTGACCCGTTTCGCCAGTCCCCCATCGCTCCCCAGACAGCTCCCTTGCCCAACCCCATCCGCGATCTGAAGCAACTGCCCTGGAGCCGCGCCTTTCAGAGCGCGATCGCCATCGTCACAGGGGCTGTTTTACTAGAATGGCTGGTGGCCCAGGGGGCGGAGCGATCCCCCGTGCTGGCCAGTGCGGCTCAGCTCCTGTTCCAAAGCAGCTTCAGCACAATTACACTGGTCGCCAGCGGTGCTGCCCTGGGGATCGCAACGGCGGAGCTGTGGTGTTTTCAACAGCGATCGGGCCTCTCCCAGCCCGCCATTGCTTGGACTTTGGTCGGCAGCTTGATCCTGGCGCTGTTCGTGCGCTGGCTGCTGTCCCTGGTGTTTGGTTCGTTGCTGCCCCCAGCGTTGCTCACGGAACCCAGCATGGTCACGGTGATGGGGATCGTGATTGGGGCGTTCTGGCGCAGTTGGCTGTGAGCGCTGCCGGGGGGGAGCTGGCGGGAAGAGCTGGCGGGAAGAGCTGGCGGGAAGAGCTGGCGGAAAGTACAGCGAATTATGACTTGAAACTGGCCAACAGCCGATCGACATCCAGATGCGCTTCTACGGTTTTAGCTAGGTTGTCCAACATGTTCTCCCGCTCGTTGCGGTAGTTGGCGATACCCGTGGGCAGGGCTTTGAGCCCCCGCTGTTGGCGCAGGCGGTTGAGCCAGGCGCGACGCCAGGGGCCGTTGTCGAACACCCCGTGGAGGTAGGTTCCCCAGATAGACTGGGTTTCGTCCACCAGGCCCAAGCTGGCATCGTCAAATAGAGGATGGTAAGCCACAGCCTCGGCCGCCGGAGAGGATGGGCCGGGAGTACCGCCCAGGCCGTTAGACCGCTGGGCCTTTTCATCCAAAAGCTGGCTGCGGCCATGGTGTAGCTCATAGCCGACCACGGGCAATCCTTCCTGGGGATAGTTGGAGCTGACCATTCGCTGGCGCGCGATCTTGGCTCCGGCAATCAAGGTGCGAATGGGGATCAGGTCCAAGCCTGGGAACCGTCCTTCCTGGCCCTCAATGCCTTCGGGATCCGCCAGGATCTTGCCCATCATCTGGAAGCCGCCGCAGATGCCCAGCACTGTGCCGCCAGAGGCTGCGTAGGCTTGGATCTCTGCGGCCATGCCGCTCTTTTGCAGGGCCAACAGGTCCGGGATGGTGGTTTTTGAGCCCGGTATGACCACGGCATCGGGATAGCCCAGGGGATCGCGGGGATCGACGTACTCTAGGGAAACGGTTGGCTCTGCTTCTAGGGGATCAAAGTCGGTGAAGTTGGAGATGCGCGGCAGGCGCAGGACGGAGATTTGGAGTTCCGCATTGCTCTTGCGCCCTCGCCGTTCCAGGAGATCGAGGGAATCTTCCGAGGGAAACAGCTCGGTCATGTAGGGGATGACGCCCAGCACGGGGATGCCGGTGCGCTCCTCCAGCCAGTCGATGCCCGATTGGAGCAGCGATCGCTGCCCACGAAATTTATTGATCACCACGCCCTTAATCAGCGCCCGCTCATCGGGCTCCAGCAGCTCCAGGGTGCCGATCACATGGGCAAAGGCACCGCCGCGATCGATGTCCACCACCAGCAGCGTTGCGGCATTGACATGTTTGGCTACGCGCATGTTGGTCAGGTCGCGGTGCTTGAGATTAATCTCCGCTGGGCTGCCCGCCCCTTCACAAACCACAACGTCAAATTCGCTGCCCAGGCGTCGCAGGGATTCTTCAATTACCTGCCAGCCGGGTTGGAAATAGCGATCGTAATAGTCCTGGGCTGTGACATTGCCCACGGAACGCCCGCCCATGATCACCTGGGAGGTCATGTCTCCCTGGGGCTTGAGCAGGATGGGGTTCATTTCAATGCGGGGGGTGATGCCCGCTGCCCAGGCCTGGAGGGCTTGGGCATAGCCAATTTCGCCGCCGCTGGCCGTGACGTAGGAATTGAGCGCCATGTTTTGGCCCTTGAAGGGAGCCACGCGCCAGCCTCTTCGCGCCAGAATGCGGCAGAGCGCCGCCGTCATTAAAGATTTGCCCGCATGGGACGTGGTGCCCACCACCATTATCGACTTCATGGAAAATCCGCCATCTTGGGGAAACTGACTTCGAACTTAGAGATGCATGGCTCGGGAGCCTCAAAGCGGCGAGCCGCTAGCCGGTCGGAGACCTTCATCTTTACATCACAAATCGCACTCAGCTTCAGAGAATGTTTGAGAATAGCTTTGGCTGTCGCCGGTGATGCCCATAGCCCGTACTTTTGCCTAGAAGACAGGCACAGTCTAGCCTGTTAGGTATAGAGTCGCTGGCTTTGGCGAATTCTCAAACATCCTCTCAGGAAATTTGTCCGTCAAATCGGTAATCTTGCCCAGCGCTGCCAAGCATTATAGAAACGTTCCCAGGGGCGGACCTGGGGAAATTTACTGTGATGGGAGTATTTTTCCACGAGATGGCGTCCCAGGGGAGTGAGGCGAAAACTATCTGTAATTCCCTGGCCATCGACCTCGCGCCGCAAGACCCCGGTTTGAATCAGCCAGAGCAAGTAGCTCTCCGTGCCCAGCTCCGACAGGGGATGCAGGCTGTAGCCCCGCTCCAAGCCGCCTGGGCCGACGATGGACATGAGGGGGATGCTGCCCTGGTCCATGGCTAGGAATAGGGCTGGCCGAAAGGGGGAGCAGTGGAGCGATCGCCCGGCCCGGCGCAAGGTCCGGGGCGAGTAGCGAAAGGCATCGAGGGAGGCGGCGGAACCGGCGGGCTGAGCGTTCATGGGCTGAGCGTTCATGGGCAACCCGTAGGGGTAACCGGGGGAGATGACCTCCGTATTGTGACATAAGCCGCCCGAGGGCCAGGCGAAAGCGAGCCGCCTGGGCGGGGGGATGTACTGCCCTGGGATGGCTGGGGGGTGATTAATGGGCCCAAATCCCTTGGACGGCGGGGCCTGTTTCCACGGTGGCTGTGATCGGATTGCCCTGGGCATCCAAGGCGATGGGCTGGCCCTGGTCGTCCAGGGCAACGGGCTCCGTCGGCGGCAATCCCAGGGTGCTGACCAAGGATTTGATGATTTCCTGTACCACCGGAGCCGCCACCGTCGAACCGTAGGCATCGCTGCCCTGGGGCTCGTCCACCACCGCAATCACCACGTAGCGCGGATCCTGCACCGGCAGAATACCTACAAAGCTAGTGATCCGAGCTCCGGCCACATAGACGCCATTCTCGGCTTTCTGGGCCGTGCCCGTCTTGCCGCCGATGCGATAGCCCGGCACCACGGACACATTGCTCTCTGTGACCACACTTTCCATCATTTCCAAGACGGCCTGGGTGGTTTGCTTGGAAAAGATCTGGCGGGGCTCGGGCAGGTTGGGTCGCCAGTGGAAATTGCCCTTGCTATCGACCAGGCCGTCGACCACATGGGGAGAGACCAGTTTGCCGCCGTTGGCCAGGGCCCCGTGGAGCTGGGCTAGCTGGAGCGGCGTGATCGATAGGCCCTGGCCAAAGGCAGCGGTGGCGGGCTCGATCGGGGAGGTCTCAAATTTTTCTAGGCTTTTGAGCTCGCTCATCGGCGGGGAGGGCAGATCCGTGGCCAGGGTCTTGCCCAGGCCGAGTTTTTCGAGCCAGCTGTGGTAGTTGCCAGGGGTCAGCTTTTCTACAATGTGGACCATGCCGATGTTGCTGGAATATTGCATCACCTGGGGCAGGCTGAGGGAGCCCCGGCCCCCCGCCGCAGAGAAGTCGTGGTTTTGGACGACATGCTCGGAGATCACGAGCTGACCTTCATCGTAGATGTAGTCATTGGGGGAGAGCTTGCCTGATTCGAGAGCGATCGCCACATTGATCGGCTTAAAGGTCGAACCTGGCTCATACAGATCCGTCGCGGCCCAGTTGCGGAACAGCCCCACATCCGCATTCCAATACTGGTTTGGATCGTAGGTTGGAGCCACCACTAGGGACAGCATCGAGCCATCCTTGGCATCCATAATCATCGCCGCCCCCCGCTGCCCCATTTTGCGTCCTTGACTGTCTAGGGCGACGTCGGGTGGCGCGCTGGAGACGGCGATCGAGGGTGAGCTGGAGCGAGAGATCGTCCTGGTGAAGAAAGGCATCCGGCAGATCCGCAGGCATGACCGAGCCATCCCCCATCCGACGCACATTCAGATCTAAAGAGGGCCGCTCCAGCTGATCCTGCTGGCTCATCTCAACCCCAGCCTGGCCTTGCTGATCGCCGTTGACATAGCCAATGATCGAACCGAACAGATCTCCCTGGGGATAAAAACGCTGGGGGCGAGCAATGAGATCCAAGCCATCGACATAGAGGGCGCGAATTTGTCGGGCTGTGCTGTCCTGAACCGAGTCGGACAGCTTGATGCCGGTCTCGCCTTCGCTCAGCTTTTTCAGCAACTCTGCTTTGGGCATATTTAGCGCCTCCCCCAGCTGCGTCGCCACGTCCTCCAGCTCCTGGGTGAAGAGCTTGGGGTGGGCATAGAGCGTGAACACAGACTTATCCACCGCCAGGATGGAACTGTCCCGCGTTTTGACCGGACGGCGGGGAATAAACGTCGTGGTGCTCAGGGTCTGTTGACCGATCGCCCGATTCACCAGCGTCTCACCCTGGACAATCTGCAACTGGAACAGCTTCAAGCTCAGCCCGCCCAGGGCCACCACGAGCACCAGCCAGACCATCATCAGCCGCGTCGAACGCTGCTCTAGGAGCCAGCGCCAGTAGCGCAGGCGGCGCCGGGCCTGGGGGGTCAGGCGGTAGCTGTTCCCCTGGGGGCGAGATCTGGGGCCTGCCCCCCAGCCGGGAGCAGGCTTGGGGCGGCGGCGCTGGGTCGGGGCTGGGGGCAGCGTTGAAGCCATGCTGACAAAGGGAGGTAGGACGAAGGTGGGTGGGAGTGGGAAACCGCCGCCGCACCGGCAGCCCGATGCGGGTTGTCCAGCAGAGCAGGTGAGGTGTGACAGGCGCTGTGGACTCAAGCCAAACAAGCCAGGTTCTGTATTTTTGTCTCTGTTGCGATGCTGTCGCTGTGAACGAGCCAAGACCTCCAGGCCAACTCTCTAGTAGCTCAGGGGAGCATCCTGCTGGGGGAGTTCCGCAGCGGGGGCCTCCGGCAGGCTTGGGGCGGGACGAGGGGAGGCAGGCTCCAAAAACAGCGCATTGAACGGATCGGGATTAACCAACCCAGAGTCTGGCTGTTCGGCACTGTCGGCCAAGTGCTGCTTGAGGGTCTCATTGGCCAGGGTGAGCTGGGGCTCTTGGCGGCGCAACAGGGCCAGCTTGCTGTAGGCCTCGCTCCAGGTGCGCTGGTAATGGACATTGCGGCTGTAAAGGCCCAAGGTTAGGGCACTCAGCGCCAACAGCACCACGGATGAACTCCGCTGGAGCAGTGCGAGGCTACGGACCCCCTGGGGCAGGGCCGGGTTGGCGGGGAGGGGCTTGACCCGAGGGGCCTGCCTGGCCCCCAGCCGGTGCCGAGGGGAGGCTTGACGGGCAGCTTGACGGGCAGCACTGCGGGCGGCCCGGCGGGTCGGCCTGGCACGGTTGGGAAGGGGCACCGTGATGTAATCAGTTTCTGCGGGTCTTGCGGCCATGGTTCACAACTCCTCAATCGTCTCAGGCAGTTCATCGCTCGCCAGCCGGAACCCAGACCACCACCCACTCATCATCGCTTCAAAGGTTACACCGCAGGGATGTGGGGCTTTGCCCCGATCAAACTGCGCTGGTCTTAAAGAAAAGTATCTCAAGTTGACCCCCTTGGCGCAGTTCAAATCTAAAAAAGATTGATCTGTGCTGCGGTGAGATGGTCCCTTGGGGCCTTTTCAGCGGGCCTGATGATGGATGAAGTCGCTTCGCTGGCCTGGGCTCGGGAGCAGTCCACGACCCTCAACAATCCTGGCAACAATCCTGGGACGGTTGGGAAAAGTCAGGTGAACTTGCTCTTTATGCAGCCTTCGAAGAAATAACCTAGATGAGTTATACGGGACGCTTGACCAAGGGCACCTAGGGAGAACTACTGAACCTTGCCAGGGGGGGATCAGAAGGGGGAGCAGGCTTCTGTGGAACTGCCCTTGGGGGGGCCTTGGACCTTTTTAGCTGAGGGCGCTGCCCAGGAGAAACAGGCTGATCAAGGTGCCGCTGTTCCAGAGGCCATGGAGCAGGATCGAGGCCAGCAGGTTGCGCGATCGCCCATAGACAAACCCCAGCATGATCCCCAGGGTCATCAGGGGCAGCACCTCGGAGAAGCTGAGGTGGACCAGGGCAAAGATGCCGCCGCTGACCACCACGGCTCCCCAGGGGGGCAGGTAGCGGTTGAGGGAGGTCATCAAGAAGCCGCGAAAGAAAATTTCTTC
>JAAUQQ010000229.1 GCA_012032745.1 Synechococcales cyanobacterium RM1_1_8 | reverse complement strand
AAGCCACTTCGCCGCCATCGTGCCCCCCCCAGGCCATCGCAGACCAGGGTGATGGATTGGGGACCGGGGCGGGTCATGCGAAAGGTGCCGCCCTGGGGCAAGCAGGCATCTTCATTCTGCTGACGCTGGGGGCCGGAGTCCGTGCAGGTGGCCACTTGAATTTCCAGGTTCTGGCCGGTGCAAGCCAGGGCTAGGGCCTGATCCAGCAGGGGCAAGAGCTGATCGAGCTGATGGATGCCGCCGCCGAGCAGGCGCGCCACAATCCCCTGAAAAAAGGGAGCAATGCTGGGGTGGGCCGTGGCGGCCCAGGGCTGCCAGGTCTGGCCGAGCTGGGCCAAGTCCGGGGGCCGGTTGGGCTGGGGGCTGGGCTCCAGGGACAGCAGGCGCACCATGGCCCCCTCCACCCGAATCAGCTCAGGGTTGAGCAGCGTGGGGGCAACACCCTCACGGGCCAGGGGATCCCACAGCCGCGCCAGTTGCCACAGCCAGCCGAGCTGCCGCTGGGGGGTGGCCTGGGGCCAGGCCTCTACTAAGCTGGGCATCAGTTCACCCTCGGCCTGGCGGTAGCTGCCATCGGCCTGGAGCGCCAAGCCCTGGGAGGGATAGATTGGCCCACCCTCCAGCAGGAAAAAGGGCTGATCCAGGCCGCCCATCAAGCCGTAGACCTGGGGGACGGAGCAGCGGTAGGGAAAGAGGTGTAGGTAGGGCCAGAGGACTGGGGGCAGGCTCCCCTCCGGGGGAGGAATCTCCGGCAGCAGGCCAGGGCAGGTGTCGAGCACCCGGCGATCGCCCAGCAGGTAGTAGCGATCTTGAATCAATGTCCCGACCTCCGTGGGCAAGGCCGACCCAGGCCCCACTGCCCAGAGATAGCGGCGGAGAATGGGCGTTCCGCAACGCTGGCAGACGGCATCATGGCTGCTGTTCGCAGTCTGACAGCGGGGGTTGGCGCAGTGGAGCGTGAAGGGGGCGATGGCCATGGCGGAAGGTGTGATGAAGCGAGCAGCGTCAGCCAGCAAAGGCCCAGTCGCCGCTCCGTAATCCCTGACGACTAGCCTAGGATTCCCCAGCGTCCGAACGAGACTCCACCTGGGGCAGGCCCATGCTGTAATTCAGCACCCGAGCATTGAGGTTATAGGACACCTTGCCCTGTTGGAGCAGGTTGCGGATGCAATGCTCCAGGTCCGAGCCGATGCGACGCAAATTATACTCTGTCAAATCTTGACCGGCGGAGGATTCTACCAGGTCATCAAATTGGCGATAGACCGTTTGCAGCGCTTCCTCGCTCCAGTTGAGCTCATTGTCGGGGTCAATATCCAGGGTGAGAACGCTGTCGCTGGGGATTAGCTCGTTGTTCTGGAGTTCCGCAGTGAAAATACGGACATGGCGCGTGGTGGATTTCAATAGCATGGCGATGGATCTTGCAGCTTAGGAGGTCTGCTTCAGGAGGTTGCAAGCTTGGGCTGGATGGCCCACCTCCCATTATGGGGGCGATCGCCCCAGCCTTAGCCCTAATCAGCAGTTCCCTCGTGCATCTAGTTCCCTCGTGCATCTAGCAGTTTGCTTGGGGCTGGCGATCGCCCCAGAGCGGCAGCAACACCGAAAAGGTTGTCCCCTGGCCCAGGCGGCTGTTCACCGCCACCGAGCCACCGCAGCGCAGCAAAAGCTGCTGGACGATAGTCAGCCCCAGGCCCGCCCCGCTGGGGTCTTCGAGCCCCTGGCCCCGCACCCGGTAGAAGCGATCGAAAATGTTGGCCACCTCGCCCTGGGCGATGCCCAGGCCAGTATCCTGAACCTCAATTTGCACATAGTCGCCCTGGCGCTTGGCCCGCACCCAGACCTTGCCCCCCGAGGGGGTGCATTTGATGCTGTTGTCTAGCAGTTGGGACATGATCTGGCGCAGCCAGGGCAGCGGGCAAGACACCGTTGGCAGGCCTGGGGCAATGCTGTAGGTCAGGGGAATCTCCTTTTCCTCGGCCAGGGGCTGGTAGGTGCTGACGATGCCCGGCAGGATCTCGTTGAGGACCAAGGGCTGCATCGGGGTTTCCTCCGATTGCTCAATTTCATTGAGGTTGAGCAGGCCGCTGAGCAGGGAGGTTTGGCGATCGCATTCCGTATTCAAAAGCTGCAAATAGCGCTGGCGCTGGGGGGGCTTGAGTTGGGAAGCCGTCAGCAGGGACAGTGCCGTTTTCATGTTGGTCAAGGGCTTGCGCAGTTCCTGGATCACCAGGTTCAAGAATTCATCCTGGCGGTGGATGCGATCGAGCAATTCGCCATGGCTGCGGTGATACTGTTCGCCCCATTCTGCCTGCTTGCGATAGGCGCTTAATTTTCGCCACAGGGCTTCCTGACGTTGAAATTGCCGCATCATCCATTGGGTGAGCAGCTCCATCTCCGGTGAGCTGGTTCCGGGCGTCAGAAAGAGCTGGTTCCAATGGCACAGCAGCTCGGCCACGGCCAGACTGGCTTGGTGCGTGCCGGGCGCTGGGCCGGAGGTATTGCTGGGACCAGGGGGCTGGCCTGGATTGGAATTTGGATTGGGGCCTGAATTTGAACTTGAATTGAGGCCTGAATTAGAGCCTGAGTTCGAGCTTGAATGTAAGCCCAATTTGGGACCATTCCCCAGACGAATGGCCAGGGAATTGGTCGGCACCTGGGCGAGTACGGCTTTGAGCTGGGCCAGAATCCGGCTGACCACCAGGGGGTTGCAGGTGTAGAGCATGCGGAGCTGGAAGCGTTTTTCCACCGGGTTTTTGCGGCCTCCCCCAGCACTCTCTGCCCCACTTTGATGCCCTTGCGATGGATTGACGTCAGGCTGATCTAGCTCGCGATCGCCCTGCTCCGGCAGCTCCGCTTCGACCCGCTTAAAACGGCGAGCCAAAATCAAACATTGGAATTGGGGCGAGGTGACCAGCAAAAAATATTCTCCATTAAATCCCCCGCCCTGCTCCAAGGGAATGGAGACCAGGGGAGCGGGACGGCGAAGGGCTGGGTCTTGGGCCAGGGCTTGGGCCAGGTCTGGGCTTTGAGCCGGGTTGTGATTCTGGGGTTGGGGCGAGCGGGCGGCCAGCCAATCCTGCCCCAACCCATCGGTGAGGGACAATTGCCCCAGCCCCGGCACCCCCAGGCGCAGCATGGGCAAATCCATCGCTGCATCGGCGATGTCCGGCTGGGAATCTTGTTGGGGAAAATAAAAATTAAAGGCCGCTTGGCCCTGGGCAGACTGGCGACAATAGCGCTCTAGTTCCCACTGCCAGTTGTCTCCCCGAGGCAGCTTAGACCAGACCATGGTGGGGCTGGCATGGTCCAGGAGCAGATCCACCAAGCTGGTCATGGTCGCTCGCAGGGTGGTGGAGCCCAGGGCAATGGACTGGAGATCGGGCTCCAGCTCCAGGGCCAGATCGTAGAGGGAAGCGGGGGGCTGTTCTCCACCGGGCAAAGCAGTTTCTCGGGCGCGATCGCTCGGGGAAAAGGGGGTTGAAGGAACAGACTTGCGCGAGGTCACCACTGGGTTTGCCTAGTTATCACTGGATTTGTCTGATCGCCGAATCAGCCTGCTCGCTGACAGAGGGCATGGGTCGTTTTATCATTCCCCAGAAGAATACTTTTATACCAATATTGTTCGCCAAGTACTGATATTTCGCCTGGCCCCAAGTCAGCACAACCACGCCCAACCTGAGTTCGACAGACTCAAAACGCCCTCACCCCCGGCCCCTCTTCCAAAAGTGGGCGAGGGGAGAAACAGCCGCAAGCCTTGTTTTCTCGTTCGGTTCCCCTTCCCCCGAAATCGGGGGCAAGGGGTTAGGGGATGGGGGCCAGCAATTGTCGAACTCAGTTACGCCCAAAGCGCTAACCTCCCAAGACGCCACCACCGCCCTGGGCCATCGCTGGCAAGAGTCTGTATATTGGTCAGGCAGAATCTTTGGCCAGGCAGATTCGCCGGGTGAGCACAAGCCACCCCTGGCCTGTCCCTCGCTTGCCGTTGCTTAACTCCCTATGACCCCAACGACAACCCTCCCCAGAGCCACCCCGGCCCCGGCTGCGCCCCAGGCTCCGACCCAACCCATGGCCAACGCCGCCAACGCTGCCAACGCTGCCAACTCAAAGATGCCGGTGTCGCCCAACGGCAGCGCCCCTTCCCCCCGCCGGATCCTGGCACTACAAAATGTCACCCAGCGCTATGCCCAAGGCGGCCCCAGCTTGATCGATATCAACCTTAGCCTCCCCCAGGGCAGCTTCTTGTTCCTCACCGGGCCTTCGGGCTCGGGCAAGACCACCCTGCTCAAGCTGCTCTATGGTGCGGAGCGGCCTAGCGAAGGATCGGTGGTGGTCAATGGGCAGGAAATCCATCGGCTGAAGGGCGATCGCCTCTCCCGTTGCCGCCGGCAAATTGGCGTCGTATTCCAAGATTACAAACTGATCCCCAACCGCACCGTCAGCGAGAACATCGCCTTTGCCCTCTGGGCCCAGGGCTGTGCCCAATCGGAAATCCACCGTCGCCTGGCCCCGACCCTGCGCCTCGTCGGCCTACAGCACAAGGCTCTCTGCTTTCCCCATCAGCTCTCCGGCGGCGAGCAGCAGCGGGTCAGCCTCGCCCGCGCCATCGCTGGCACGCCGCCTCTGATTTTGGCTGATGAGCCCACGGGCAATTTGGATCCCCAGAACTCCCAACAGGTGATTCGCATCCTCAACCAGCTCAACCGCATGGGAGCCACGGTGATCATGACGACCCACGATGTCTCCCTGGTGCGGACATCCGAGCACCCCGTGGTTGGCTTGGAGGCGGGGCAGCTCTCCTGGCTGCGCAAAAAACATTCACCAGAGAAAAGTCAACAAAACGCCATCTAAGGCCCTGCCAAGTGCAAGGGAAATTGGCCCAGAAGGGCAGGCACTGAGCAGCAAGGCTCCCGATTGCGGGAGCCTTTTTTGACGGTTTTAGGGGGGTTTGGCGTCTTTATCGCAGCAGGAATCAGGGGAAGGGGCGATCGCGCTCCCAGCCTCCCCAACCCAACCTGGCCTCCGCCGGAGAAAAAAACTTTTCTGGCTGAGATTTCGGGGATCAGCCTGGGTATTGATAGAGCATGGAAAGGCATTAAAAGATACATTCATGGCTGCGGTGGCCTGGCCTCAGCCCTTGGAATCGGAATCGCCTGGGACAAACATCGGGTACTGCTGCTTGCCCAATCTTTGTCCCAGCCCCAACCTCGATCCACTGGCCCCGAACCATTGGCCCCGAACCAGGTGCCAGTCCCAGCGCCGATCCAGGCATCCGCCAGCTCGCCAGCCGCCTCTTCCCATACACCCCCTATCTCCGCCCTGGAGGGCACCGCTCCCATGGTCTCTACTTCTACCCTGCAATCCCTCACCCTACAGTCCCTGCACAGCCAATTTGCCACCGCCCACGCCACCGCCACGCCTCTCTCCGACAGCGCACTGATGGAACGGCTCCAGGGAGGCCGCCTGAGCAACCTCAACCTGCGCGGTGCTCGGCTCGGTGGCCTCGACCTCAGCGGCGTTGACTTCAGCGGCTCCGACCTCAGCGATGCCGATCTCAGCGGTGCCAACCTGGCCCGAGCCAACCTGCGCAATGTGGACTTGACCCGCACCCTGCTGATCCACAGCAAGCTGACCCATGCCTATCTTGATGGAGCCAGCCTCAGCGAGGCAGACCTCTCCCACAGCCAATGCCACAGCACCAGCTTTCTGGGGGCAATGCTCTACCGCTGCAAGCTGGTCCAGGCCGACCTGACCCAGGCCATTTTGACCCACACCTTTGCGGTGGAAGCCAATTTTGAGGGGGCTGTTTTGGCTCACACCGATTTGCGCTGGGCCAACCTCAGCCGTACCCACCTCAGCCCTGGGGCGCTGGCCCAGGTCCGCCTGGAGAATGTTCTGTTGCGCGGGCTGCACCCCATTCAGGACTTGGATCCACAACCCAGCCTAGACCCGGCAGAAGTCGCAGTTGCAGCGGTTCGGCCCGCTGCCCAGCCCGTTACCCGCAAGACTCCGGGCACGAAGCACCAGTCCCAGGACAGTTTGGTCATGGTCTGAGGCCAGGTCGTTTTGGGGGATTTCTGGGAAAGGCCCTGTCCCTACGGGCCTGCCCCAGGCTCACTCAACACCAAATTGTCGCGGTGGACCACCGTCTCGGCCCCGGCATAGCCCAGCACGGACTCAATCTCATGGCTCTGGAGTCCAAGGATTTGGCCCAGCTCTAGGTGGCTGTAGTTGGTCAGCCCTCGGCCAATTTCCCGGCCTGCGGGGTCGCAGAGGCGCAGGGCTTCCTCGCTTTGGAATTCGCCCAGGACAGCGGTAATGCCTGCGGCCAGAAGTGACTTGCCCCGCTCGACGATCGCCCCCACCGCCCCTCCATCCAACATCAACGTCCCGCTCGGAATAGCCCCATGGGCAATCCAGCGCTTGCGGGCATTGATCGCCTGGGGCTGGGGGGCAAAGCGGGTGCCGAGGCGCTCCCCGGCTAGGATTTTTGGAATATCCTGGGGCCTTCTGCCCTGGGTGATGACGGTGCAAACGCCAGCCTGAGTGGCGATGCTGGCCGCTGTGATTTTGGTGGCCATGCCCCCCGTGCCCCAGCCGCTGCCGCCGCCGCTGGTGCTGACCTGGAGCTGGGCCAGGGCTTCGGGGCTATCGACCTCAATGATCGGCTGGGCATCGGGGTTGGAGCGGGGGTCGGCAGAATAGAGCCGGTCCACATCGGTGAGCAGAAAGAGCCAATCGGCTCCGACCAGGTCGGCCACGTAGGCCGAGAGGCGATCGTTGTCGCCAAATTTCAGCTCATCGTAGGAGACGGTGTCGTTTTCATTGACCACGGGAATCACGCCCAGCTCCAGCAGCTTGCGAAAGGTGCGCTGGACGCTGACGTAGCTCTGGCGACGCTCGAAGTCGCCTCGGGTGAGGAGGACCTGGGCGATCGCCAGCCCAAAAGTATTAAACAGATCGTCATAGATCCGCATCAGCCGCCCCTGGCCCACCGCTGCCACGGCCTGTTTGAGGTCCAGGCTGCGGGGGCGATCGCCCAGGCCCAGACGGGCACAGCCCACCCCCACCGCCCCGGAGGTGACCAGCACCACGGCATGGCCCTGGCGCTGGAGCTGGCTGATGGTTTCGACCAGGGTGGCGATGGTGGACAGGGCCAGAAAGCCCGGCTCTGGGCCGCTGCTGGGCTGGGTCAGGCTGGAGGTGCCAATTTTGATAACCAGGGTTTGCTTGGTTGCCGGAGTTGGTTTTGTCACCAGATTCGATTGCGTCGTCAAGTGGGGTAGCTCTGCATCCGATCTTACTGCCCTGCCCATCAGCCTCGCGATTTAGCACCGCAATTTCACCCCGCCATTTCCCCTCAGCAATAGGCCGCTCCGGTGGAGGCGATGGGGGTCACGGCTGCACCGGGAAGCAAACCTGGAGCAGCAGTTCCAATTAAAACTAAACAAAATTTAATAACTTCTTCAACTACTTCAAATATCATCATTTTGAAAAACATCGTTTTGAAAACAATCCTTACCGGCTTGCTAACAAAATTATCCTGATTCTGCCCCGTGGGCCGCTCAAATCGGCTGAAATAGACCAATTTCCGGTTCTATGGCCAGCCGTTGCAAGACGGTTTAGACCTTGTACAGATTTCTTTCAGCTTTACTTGCTTGCCCTCGCTGCGGGGCTGTCAGCACCACCGCTCCCAACCAGCAGGGGTGACTGTGCGGGGTGGGCTGACGCGTCCATGGGCGATCGCCCCAAACCTGTCCCAGCCAAACGAGCGATGGGTGCAACCCCCTCCAGGCAAAGCACACAGCCAGCTTCTGGGCCTGGGAGGCTCTACCGAAGCCTCGCCCAGAACCCCGAAAAACGACCCAAAAAACGACCCGAAAAACGACCCAAAAAACGACAAGCGCCGGATCCCTCTAAAAAAGTGGTGAGGGCCGACGCTTGGCTAAAAAAGAACCCGGAGGCTTCTTATGGTCAGAACCTTTATTCGGCTGGTTCCGATTTATCTAGTCTTAGGATTCCAGAATTTGACGTTGAAATACAGCCTCTTAAGATTTATTTAATATTGTTCCCAGACGACAGGTATTCTGTGTGGCAGAAAAACGTTTTGTTAATTTTTAGAACCATTTAACCAAAGCGAATTGGTTCGTGGCTAGGTGCCCAACTCAGTCAATTCTTTGGCCCCGAAATATTACAACCTCCGGCTCCCCTTCTCCATAAATGGAGAAGGGGTTGGGGAATGAGGTTGGCTCAAGCCAGCCCAGGAACTTTCCGCCGCCCTAGCGTACTAGCTAATAAACGCGCCAATCAGGCCGAAAGAAGCGAACTTCCAGCTTGCGCAGCAGATGACGTCGGGGCGATCGCCGAG
>JAAUQQ010000228.1 GCA_012032745.1 Synechococcales cyanobacterium RM1_1_8 | reverse complement strand
CGGAGCAGCCGGAGCGGGCGGCGATGTTGGCCCAGGCGCTGGCGCGGGGCTATTTTGAAGGGTATGTGGGCGATCGCATCACCCACCAAGGCCAGCGCTTTCGCATGAAGGATGGGATTATTTGGACAGTGTTGGATGGGGCGGGCGATCGGGTGGGTCAGGCGGCGACCTTTTCTCGCTATCATTTTTTGTAGGCTCCCTGCCCTCTTTCCTAGGCTCCTATGTCCAGTTCTTCCAACCCCAAGGCTTCAAATCATTCTGCTCCAGGTGATCCTAGCAGCAGGCCTGTTCAGGGTTTGATGCCTCTGGAGTCCCAGGCTTTGGAGTCACGGGCTTTGGAGTCACGGGCTTTGGAGTCCCAGCCGCTGGATCTGGGCGATAGCGTTTGGCAGTACAAGCCCTGGTGGTGTCAGCCCTGGAGCATTCTGTTGACGACGGCGATCGCGATCGGCGGCAGTTGGCAGCTTTTCCACCGCCTCTGGGTGACGGGCCTGGTTGGGCTGCCGGTTTTGGCCTGGGCGGGTTTTTTCGTGATTGTATTTCCCCGCCTCGCCCGCGAAACGGGTCTCCTAGCTGAGATGCGTCAGCAACATGGTGGCAAGGCGTGAGCAGCAGCCGGACGAACAGCAGTTCGTCTCTACAGCCAAACATCCCTTAAATCATCAATGCCCCTAGGCCTGCTCCTTTCCTAGGCTGGGGCGATAGAGCAGCAGTCCCAAAATAATGCCGATGCCTAGGCCGGTCAGGTGGGCGGATTGACTGATTTGGGGAATCAAGAAATCCATCACCGATTGAATCACCACCAGCACCACCAACAGCCGCAACTGCTGGCCTGCGATCGCAGATTTTGACCCACGCCAGCTCTGCAACAACATCACCAGCATCGTTCCCAACAGGCCCATCACCGCCCCCGAAGCCCCCACCCCCACCAGGTTGGGCTCCCCCTGAATCAGGCCACCACCATCATCCCCACCATGGAGCCGATGCCCGTCAGCGTATAAATCAGCAGAAATTTTGGCGTGCCAAGCTTCGCTTCCACAAAGTTGCCGTAGTAGAACAGGCCCAGCATATTGGCTGCAATGTGGACCAAGCCCGCATGGAGGAAAACCGCGCTGATCAGCCGCCACCACTGGCCCGCCAAGACCTCCGCTGGAACCAACGGGCCGTAGCGCACAACTCCAGTTGCATAAACAATTAAAAGATTCGCCACAGCAACTACGTCGTAGCTGCCGTTGAAATTATAGATCTGGTCCAGGAAGGCGCTGAGCCCGATCGCCCCATACTGGGAGGCAAAAACCAGGAGATTGAGGCCGATCAAGACCCAGGTGGCACTGGGCCAGCGGCGCTGGGGCTGGGGATCGTTCAAGCTCACTTCCCCCAACACCTCCCGCTCGATCTGATCGAGGATTTGACACATCTCGGGGCTGAGCGGCGCGGCGCGGGGCTGGGCAACCTGGGCCAAGCGATAATCGATCGCCTGCTGGAACATGGCATTGCTGACCTGGCGCAGGGCCTGGAGCTGGGCGGTGCCAGCCTGGATATCGCCTGCGGCCAGGGTTGCGGTGCCGAGCCAGTAGCGCTGGGTTTCGCTGGGGGCGCTGGCGAGCTGCTGGCGAAACAGGTGTTGTACAGGCACAGGCCGCCCACAGAAGGCCAGCAGCATCATGCGCAGGCTGTTGAAGGAATTGCGATCGCGGTGCAGGTCACCGCTGCGGCGGAAGCGATCGAAGCTGCTGACCAGTTTGTCCAAATTTCCCACCTCTCCAAAGGCCCGCACATAGGTCATTCCCAGGGAAGAAGGACTGCTGAACAGCGCCTGCTCGGAAAAGTGTTGCTGCACCCAGGCGAGAAACTCGGGCCAGCGGCAGGTGAAGCGATAGTAGAGAATATTGGCATTTTGCCCCATCGCTCCTGGCTTGCGTCGATAGGGCTCAATCAGGGCCAGGGCGGCCTCCCCCTCCCCCCGCTGGGCCAGGGCCAACCCCTGGAGCAAATCGGGACATTGCAGATAGCCGCCGATGAACTGGAGTCGATGCCAGCGACGGGCGAGCTGGACCGCGCCCTCATACTGTTCGCGCTGGATCAGGCGGTTGAGGCGAATCAGCACCAGGGAGGGCCAAAGCAGGGCGATCGCCCAATAGCCGCCGCTGATCCAACCCGCAACCTGGGGCACCAGCAGGTAGCTGAGGCCAAGGATCAGCAGGTTGAGCGCGGCGATCGCCACCATCCCCGGTGCAATGCGCTTGGCCTGGAACAGCAGCGCACCACAGCTAATCAGGACAATCTGGATCAAAAAGCTGTTGAAGCTCATGGGCGAAGCTTGGGGGCAAAAATGGCACTCGCTCTAGCGTAGCGACTGGCCCCAGGAATCGGGGGCTGGGGATCAGAAATTGGGCGAGGCAGCGAGAAAGGGGAGATCAAATGTCAGACTGGAAGTAACGCTATCTCCCTTACCCTCGAACCCTGGTGGGCTGACAAAACTCGAACCGCCCTCACCCCAACCCCTCTCCCGTTCGGGAGAGGGGCTTTAATCCAGATTTGCTGTTCTGACTTCCCCATCAGCCCCGAACCACCCCAGAAACAAGATGAACAATCAACAGCTCGCCCCGCTGCTGGCCTGGGTCGCCGCTAAATATGCTGAAGAACTGGAGGTGCAGTTTTTACAGGGGCCGCCGGAGGAACTCTGGGGGCGTCATGTGGTTTGGCTGTTTTTGTTGACCAAGGCCGAGGGCGTGGATGCCCGCGATCGCCAGGCCATGGAAAACTTCCTCGATGGCCTGTCCGATGAAACCATGGCCCCGGCGCGCCAGCTCTTCCTGGAAACCGTCCAGCGACGCCTGGCCGTACTCCAAGAATATGGCCAAGGGCCAGGGCAACCTCCAACATAGCGAGCAGAGCAGGGGCCAGCAGCTTGGAGGCCGGCAGCCTAATGTTCCGCCCGGCTGCGCCGCTGCTGACCCACATTTTGCTCCAGCAGATCAATAATCTGCCCAGCCACATCCTTCTCGGTCGCCTTCTCAATGCCTTCTAGCCCCGGCGAGGAATTGACCTCCATGATCAATGGCCCCCGATTGGAACGCAAAATATCCACCCCAGCCACGATCAGCCCCATGGCCTTGGCAGCCTGCACCGCCGTCTTGCGCTCCTCCGCCGAGAGCTTGACCACGCTGGCCGAGCCGCCGCGATGGACATTGGAGCGGAACTCGCCGGGTGCGCCCTGGCGCTTCATTGCTGCTACAACTTTATTGCCGACCACAAAGCAGCGAATGTCCGCCCCTCCCGCCTCTTTGACAAACTCCTGCACCAAAATGTTGGCATCGAGGCCGCGAAAGGCTTCGATCACCGACTTGGCCGCCGATCGCGTTTCCGCCAGCACCACCCCAATTCCCTGGGTGCCCTCCAACAGTTTGATCACCAGCGGCGCACCGCCGACGATGTCGATCAGCCCATCAATGTCCTTGGTGGAATGGGCAAAGCCGGTGATCGGCAGGCCCAGGCCCTGCTTAGCGAGGATTTGTAGGGAGCGGAGCTTGTCGCGCGATCGCGAAATCGCCTGGGAATCATTGGCCACAAACGTCCCCATCACCTCAAACTGCCGCACCACCGCCGTGCCATAGAACGTCCGCGAGGCACCAATGCGGGGAACGACCGCATCGACCTTGCCCAGGGGCTCCCCTTGGTAGAGCATCTTGGGTTTTTTAGAAGTGATATCCATATAGCAGCGCATGTGATTAATCACACGAACCTCATGGTCACGCTGCTCCCCCGCCTCCTTGAGGCGTCGGGTGGAGTAGAGGGCAGGACCGCTGGAGAGAATAACAATTTTCATGGGATGGAGATGCTGGGGATAACGGGGACAGGGGGTTCCAAAACAGCGGATCGGGCGGGACGAACAAAAATAGCCAACGAAGAAAAATCTAGCCCCCTTGCGCCACTGCCCAGGCTGGGTCGAGCAAAGAGAGCTGCGATCGATGGGGCTCAGTAATGATCAGCGATTCAGCTAGAGGTATTGGTAAGGATTCACACCCGCCATGCACACAATCTCACGAAGCGGCTCAAGACTCCTAGCCCTGGAGATAGGAGCGACCGGGATCAACCACAAAGCGTTTGCGAATCGCCTGGCGACCAATCAACATCCGAAAGCCCATGGCATCGCGGTTGGTCAGGGTTAGTTCAATCGGCCAGCGCTTGCGGCCCAGGCTGAGGGCGGTGCGAATCACGGGGCGGATCTGGGCCTTGCCGCTGGAGCTCCGGACGGAGCGTTCATCGATCAGCTCGGTTTCAACGATCACCAGGCCCGCTCGGCTATGTTGAATCGGATAGACCTCGAAGCGCACCATGGATTTGCCATCCTGCCGGAAGGATTTGAGGTTGGTGGCATGGAGGGCGGAGGAGCGAGCCCCGGTGTCTACCTTGGCTTTGATGCGATCGAGGCCGAGGCCCGGCAGGGCGATCCATTCCCGCCAGCCGACAAAGGGGAGGCTGGTCGAGGTAGCAAACTCTCGGCGCTCTCGTTTCGAGTCTAGCTTTTGATCTTGTTTTGGATCTGGGCTGGGGGGCATGGGCAACAACAGAAGGTGGGGGCAGCAGGACATTTGTGGCAGGACATTTGTATCGTAGCCTGGGGCTGTTCCCGATTGCTGTTCCCTGGATCGGCCCCGGCTCAGCTCAGAGCCTTGTTCGCCTAATGGCCCGCTTGGTCTCCCCAGATCTGGGTGAGGCGGCGATCGCGCCCACAGGCTTTCCGGTAAAAGTTATACCGCACCGGATTGGTCTGATAGTAATTCTGGTGATAGTCCTCCGCTGGATAAAACTCGCTGGCCGCCGTAATTTCCGTCGCCAGTCCCTGCTGAAATTGTTGTTGGCTTTCTAGATCGGCCTTGGAGGCCAGGGCGAGCTGCCGCTGCTCTTCGGTCTCGTAGAAAATACCCGAGCGATACTGGCTGCCCTTGTCGCAAAACTGGCCCTTGGCATCCAAGGGATCGACATTGTGCCAAAACACCTTCAAAAGCTGGTCATAGCCCACCTGCTTAGGGTCATAGAGAACGCGCACGGATTCTGTGTGGCCCGTGCGGCCAGCGGAGACCTGCTGATAGGTGGGGTTTTCGACCTGACCGCCGGTATAGCCTGAGGTGGTGGAAACCACGCCTTCGAGCTGGTCAAAGGGTTTTTCCATGCACCAGAAGCAGCCCCCGGCAAAGGTGGCCTGGGCCAGGGCTTGATTGGCCAGGGCTGGATTGGCTGGAGCTGGATCGGCTAGGCTGGCATTGGGCTGGCTGCAACTGGCGATCGCCACAGTACAAACCAACAGCAACGGCACTATCAACTTTTTGGGAGCCAACCCCAGCAAAACCGACCCACGCCAGCGCAGCGCATTCGCAACGAAGGTTGAAAGACCCACTGGAAAACGAACGACTTGACGCCGCGCGACTCGCAAAAACAACGCTGGAATCATCATGGCAAATCGAGGAAGTAAATCCATTAAATTTAGCGGCAAGGATTGGGTAGAGGGTTTTGTCACGGCGGCGCTCACTAACGGCGGCGTTGCAGCAGTTCCAGCCACCGCCTTTCCCCTAGCTTAGACTGATGCTGCAACCGGGGCTGTGCCCCTCGAAACTCGGGTCGAAACCATCGCCGCCACCAGCTCCATCGGGCTGACCTGGAACGGCAAATGGTGAATGTCGGATCCCGGCAAACAGGCGATTTCCGCTGCTTGCTGCAATTCCGCCACGGTCACCGCCCCCAGATTAATCTCACCCAAATCCCTGGGCAGACCCAGCTCTCCATAAAACTGAAGCAACTGCTGCCGAGCGGCGGCGGCCAGTTGGCTGCCCTGGCAAATTTCCTCTAGGCGCAACTGCACCAAGATGCCAAAGGCCACCTTCTCGCCATGGAGAATATCGTGGCAGGCCAACAGGTGGGTCAGGCCATTGTGGACCGCATGGGCCGCCACCGTGCGGCATTGGGCTCCCCCCAGGCCCCCGATCACCCCGGCCAGCAAAACAGATGCATCCACAACCTCTCGCCATTCAGCACCGCCCGGTTCCGCTAGGGCCGCCGCCGACTTTTGGAACAAAATATCCCGCAGCACCCGCGCCTGCTGCACCGCTGCGATGATCAGCGTCTGCTCCGAGCTGCCGCTGCTGACCGAGGCCTCGTACCACTTGGCCAGGGCATCGCCGATGCCCGCCACCAGGGTGCGCTGGGGAGCTGTGGCCACCAGGTCGTAGTCGAGGATCAGCAGTTCCGGACAGCGGGCCAGGGCCACATCGTAGCGAAAGGCTCCGGCATCGCTGTAGACATTGGAGAGGGCGGTCCAGGCGGCACAGGTGGCGGCGGAGCTGGGCACGGTGACCACGGGCAGGTCCGTTTGGAAGGCAATTAGCTTGGCGGTGTCGAGGGCCTTGCCGCCACCAATGCCGAGGATGGCATCGGCCCGGTGCTGCGCCACCGCTGCACGCAGGCGGGCGAGGGACGCTTCGCTACAGTCGGGGCTGTAGCTGATGAATTGGGCGGTCAAGCCGGTCAAGCCAGGGGCGAGGAAGCGGTCCTGGGATGGGCGATCGCGATCGCCCCCAATCACCAAAGGGCGACTGCCCAAGCGGGCGATCGCCTCCCCTGCCTGGGCCAGGACACCGCTGCCCCGGATCACCTGGGCCGGAGCCATCATCATCGTGATCGGGCTGCAAGTTTGAGGGCCATGGGCCGGGACCGTAGGTTGCTGAGCCATGGATGTTGACCACTCCCCTGGAAAGTCAATAAAATGGGTCGGATTTTGCCATCCTCCATGGTAACGAGCTGAGCGAGGCCTGACAAAATCTTTTGGCCAAACGTCTGGGTAGATTTCTGGATTAACCCTGGACATCCCCCGCCCGCCAAAGTGCTGAAATCCCTCAAATCTTGACTCGGGCAAGGACTTAAGCTCCATCAATTCACTCGATAGATGCACTGACAGGATATAGCCATAATTTGATTGAAATCAGCACTAATGCGGCATCTCAAGTCGGCTAGATACGCTGGGAGACTCTTCTGGGCATCATACAAGCATTCATGCTGTGTTTAGCCTTTGCGGGGGTTGTCATAATGAGACAGAATCGTCTACCACCTTGGTTTCTAAGCGCGACGACCCTAGTTGTGGCAATCGCCACAATTCTGGCCATTTTAGGGTTACGGCGATCTGCAGATTCGAGCTTACGCATTTCCGTGGATTTGATCCAGCTCCAAGCAGTTTCTACCCAACTAGATGGGATCGAGGAGGCGAGTTCCCGTCGCAAGAGCGTGGATTCGGTAGACCAGCAGAGGACTGAAGAGTTAGACCTGCAAGCTCAAACTATTCTGCATCAGCTCCACCTCGATGCAACGAGTTCCACCAAGCTAGATTTGATTCAATCCATCTACACCGACTACATTGACGCGCTGCGGCCAACCCTAGAGCTATTGGCACAAGGGCAGGTTGAAGCAGCGGAGACACTGGATGAGGAGCGAGTTGATCCGGCCTTCGAGCAGCTAACGACGCTGCTCAGCGAGGAAAATACCCTGGCCCTTGAGCAGACTCGGCGGGCCAATCAAATTGCCGATTTAGGCAGTATTTTCACAATTGCACTGGCAACTTTTACCATTGGCGCGATCGCCCAGCGAATTCAACAGGTCAACAACAAAATTCAACAGGCCCTGGCTGACCAAGCGGTGCTTCAGGCAAGCGAGGCGACTCTCCAGGCTGAACGGGCACTGTTAGAGGAGCGAGTCGGGGAAAGGACTCGCGAGCTAGATGCCAAAAATGAGGATTTAAGCCAGGCGCTGGAGCAACTCAAGATCACTCAGATGGAGTTAGTTCAGGCCGAAAAAATGTCCACCCTCGGTCAGTTGGTCGCTGGTATTGCCCACGAAATTAATACTCCCCTTGGTGCGATTCAAGCTTCCTCCAGCAATTCAATCAAAGCCCTATCTGGCTTGCTCGAAGGGCTGACTCAGGCCTTTGGAAAGTTGAGCCAAGAGCAGCGTCAACCCTTCCTGAGCCTACTCCAGCGCTGCCTTGTTCCCAGTTCCAGTCTCTCCTCCATGGAGCGACGGCCTTTGCGAAAAGCCCTGGGTCAACATTTAGAGCAAGCAGGCTTACCCATTCCTCCAACCCATCTGGATCGCCTGTTGGATATGGGCATTCGCCCGGATAACCTGGAGGAGGTTCTACCAGTATTTGAAGGGGGCGATCGCGACTGGATGCTGAGCCTGGCCTATAACTTCAACCGCTTACAACACAATAGCAATACGATTCGGATCGCTGTGGAACGGGTCGGAAAATCGTCTTCACCCTCAGGAGCTATGCCCACCAAGATCAGTCCCCCAGCGAACCCCAATTCGCTGTGATTACGGAGGGTCTTGAAACCGTACT
>JAAUQQ010000227.1 GCA_012032745.1 Synechococcales cyanobacterium RM1_1_8 | reverse complement strand
CCCCACCCCCAGCCCCAGCCAAAGCTCCCTCCAACAGTCAACTTCGGCCTCAGCGCCGGGCAGCTCGTCCCCGCCATCCTGGCGACCGACATCGCAGCGGAAGGCGAAGCAGAACGGGCCATCGCCTTCATCGACAGCCTGGCCGAGGACGATCCGACGCGGCTGATCCAGCGGGCGATCGTCCTCAGCAGCGCCGCCGTGTTTGAGGAGCGGGAGTCCGAGGCGGGCCAGCGTCGGGGAGCCGCTTACCTGGCCGAGGCGATCGCCCTGACGGAGCAATTCACCGACCCTGCCCAGCGGGCCGATCTGTGGTTTTTGATCAGCTTGGCCCAGCATTGGCGAGGGGACAGCGCTGCCGCTGAAACTGCTATGGCCCAGGCGATCGCCATTTCGCCCGAATTCGAAGCCATCAACGAAGAAATTTTGACCGAGCTGGCGGGGGAACCCTGGCTGTTCGAGAAGGCCTCCCCTGGGGAGGACGTCAACTATGGCGCGATCGCAGACTTCTACCAAGCCCTCTACGGTGGAGAACTGGCCACTGCCGAGACGTTGCTGGCCGAACTCTCGGAGCCCTATCTCAAGGTCTCCCTCCAGAGCCTGCTGGCAGCGGCCTTTAGCCAAGAGGCCCAGCCGGAAAAGGCAGAAAAGTTGCTTATCGAACTCTTTGGGTTGGCGGACAGCCCCGATCTGGATGATAGCTTTGGGGATGAAACCAACCTCTTCCAAGCCATTGTCTCCAGCTATGCTTCTTCCCAGGGGCGGATCCTGCCGCTCCAAGCAGTGCTGGGAACGCTGGTGGCGGACTCGGCCCAGCAGCAGTCGCTGTGGGCGACGGCCCTCGCTGCTTATAGCTACATCGATCACAGTCAGGTGCCCTTAGAAGAGCTGTTGCGATTGCGCGATCAGATGCTGGCCCAGGTCGAGGCTGAGGAACAGGCCGAACTGCTCAGGGGGCTGTTGCCGGAGATGGTCCGCAAGGGGGGATTGGGAGAAGCGATCGCCCTGGTGCCGCTGTTCAGTCCCGAGGAGCAGCCCTTGGTTTTGGTGACGATCGCCGATGTCTATGGGCAGGCCTATGGGCAGGCCAATGGGCAGGCAGGCGGTGAAGCCAATGGGCAAGGTGGCGAAGCCCATGGGGAGAGCCCTGGGAACCTGGCCAGCGATGGATCTCCCGAACAGCTCCCAAATAAGCCGTTGGACAAAGCCATGCAACAGCAACTGATCGAGCAGATCCAGGCTCAACTGGCTCAGCCCTGGTGATAGCGCTGCTCTAGCCAGATGCGAACCTCCTGTTCCGAGTCAAACCAGCGGGTCTGCTCATCGCTGGGGTCATAGACTTTCCAGGTCGAGCCCGCTGGAGTTGCCGTCTGGGTGATCTGGGGCTCCAGACCCCGCACCAGACCTGCAGAGAGCCGCTCCCCCCATTGCTGGAGGGTTTGGAGCCAAGGGGTGCGATCGCGGTGCTGCCAGGTTTGTTCTAACTGCTGCCGAGTTAGGTCGCCGGGGGAATGAAGTCTGGAGGTGCCTTGGGTCATGGTCTGATTGCTCAATCGTTGTGGATGCTTCCACTCTAGGCAGGGCGATGGGAAAGAACCACAGGTGGGATTGATGGTAGCTATCCATGGAATCAATACCCCCCCAAATCACCCCAAATCGCCCCAATACCTCGCTTGATTTCGCCTGATTTTTTCTATGCTGCTGCCCAAGCCACATAGGGCAAGCGTTCGGCGGTGGCCGCGATCGCATCCGCCTGGGCCACAAGCTGGCCGCAGGCATCCCAAGTGCCCTGGGTCAGCATTTGCTGGGGGCCATCGGCGAGGATGAGGGATGCGCTGAAGTCGCCGCAGGTGACTTGGCGATTGGCTACATCGACGGTGACGGTCGCTGTGGGGTCTGCTTTGACCTGGGCCTGGAGCGCGGTGACGGTTGCGCTATCCGCCAAGAGGCAGGGAATGCCCATGGCCAGGCAGTTGCCGAAGAAAATCTCCGCAAAGCTTTCGCCAATGATGGCTTGGATGCCCCAGCGGGCGATCGCCTGGGGCGCATGTTCCCGACTGGAGCCACAGCCAAAGTTGCGGTTCACAAGCAAGACGGTGGCCCCTTGGTATTGGGGCTGGTCAAAGGCGTGATTGCCGTTGAGCTGGGCGCGATCGTCGGCAAAGACATGGTCGCCCAGGCCGTCGAAGGTGACGCATTTGAGGAAGCGGGCGGGGATGATGCGATCGGTGTCGATGTCGTTGCCCACTAGGGGAATGGCGCGGCCTTGGAGGCGGGTGATTTTTGCGGGGGGGGATTGGGGTTGGGGTGTCATGGCAGATGGGGAGGTGGGGAGGTGGGGTTAGAGTAGGTCTCGGACATCGGTGACTTGGCCTGCGATCGCCGCTGCCGCCACCATGGCCGGGCTCATTAACAGCGTCCGCCCGGAGGCAGAGCCCTGGCGGCCTTTGAAGTTGCGGTTGGAGGACGAGGCGCTGATTTGGCGGCCCTGGAGCTTATCCGGGTTCATGGCGAGGCACATGGAGCAGCCTGCTTCGCGCCATTCAAAGCCCGCTGCGGTGAAGATTTTGTCCAAGCCTTCCGCTTCGGCTTGCTGCTTGACCCGCTCGGAGCCGGGCACGACGAAGGCTTTGATGCCGTTGGCTACCTGGCGACCCTGGGCGACTTTGGCCGCTTCTTGCAAATCGCTGAGGCGACCGTTGGTGCAACTGCCGATGAAGCAGACATCCACGGGGGTGCCTTTGATGGCGGTGCCGGGGGCCAGGTCCATGTAGGCGTAGGCTTCTTCGATCAGGGGGCGATCGGCTTCCGCAAAGGTCTCGGCGGTGGGCACGGCTTCGCTGACGCCGATGCCCTGGTCCGGGGTAATGCCCCAGGTGACGGTGGGTTCGATCTCGGCGGCGTCAAAGGTCACGACATCATCGTAGGTTGCATCAGCATCACTGGCCAGGCTGGTCCACCAGTCCACGGCCTTAGCCCAGTCATCTCCCTTGGGGGCAAAGTCGCGGCCTTGGAGATAGTCGAATGTCACCTGGTCGGGATTGACATAGCCGCAGCGGGCACCGCCCTCGATCGCCATGTTGCACACGGTCATGCGCGCCTCCATGGACATGGCCTCGAAGGTAGAACCGGCATATTCATAGGCATAGCCGACGCCGCCTTTTACCCCCAGCTTACGAATCAAATGCAGCACCACATCTTTGGCATAGACGCCGGGCTTGAGCTGGCCATTGACCTCGACGCGGCGGACCTTGAGCTTGCCCAGGGCGAGGGTTTGGGAGGCCAAGACATCCCGCACTTGGCTGGTGCCAATGCCGAATGAAATGGCCCCAAATGCGCCGTGGGTAGAGGTGTGGCTATCGCCGCAGGCGATGGTCATGCCGGGCTGGGTCAGGCCCTGCTCCGGCGCAATCACATGGACAATGCCCTGGCTGCCGCTACCGATGTTGTAGAAGCGGATGTTGTTGTCTGCACAATTCTGTTCCAGGTTTTGGATCATCTCCTCCGCCAGGCGATCAGCGAAGGGGCGGGCCTGATTTTCCGTCGGGACGATGTGGTCCACGGTGGCGACGGTGCGTTGGGGATACATCACCGCCAGGCCCCGCTCCCGCAGCATGGCAAAGGCCTGGGGGCTGGTGACTTCGTGGATCAGGTGGAGGCCGATGAAGAGCTGGGTTTGGCCCGAGGGCAGGATGCCGACGGTGTGGAGATTCCAGACTTTATCGAAGAGGGTGCCTTGGCTCATGCTGTTGCTCCGGTTGCGGGATGCGGGGGAAATTGTGGAGTGGGGCGATCGCGAGCATTGCTGGCAAACCCTGCTCCCAAACCCTGCTCCCAAACGATGCTTTCATCATGGGATAGCCCCTTAGAGATGTCCAATATATCTTTATGGCTGGAATAATACTTTATAGGTCTCAATGACATCGGACTGCGGCTGTGATGCGCCAGGGAGCGGGCTGTTATCTGGGAGTGCTAGAAGTGCATCCTAGGGATATTCGTCAGGAAATCGAGTTTTGCGCTACCCCACCATCGTTTTTGAGCGAACCGTTCCATGGCAGGTTTTCCGTCCAGCAAACCTTTGGCCCTGCTACCGCTGGTTGCCCTGGCTCCCGCTGGAGCCCAAGCCACAGAATCCCCCCCTCAGCCTCTGGTGCTGTTGCCGGGTCCGGTTGCCTCGGATGGGATTGGGACTCGCTCCCTAGGGGGCGGTTCAATGGCTGCGCCTGGGTTGGGAGCAGCTGGATTGGGAGCGTCTGGCTTTGGAGCGGCGATGGGGGTAGAGGCGATCGCCCCCCAGTTCCTCGCCCAGGTGACGCCAACGCCGGGGACGGTGGGCACCCAGGTGACTGCGGTGGATGGAGCGACGTTCACTATCAGCGGCGGCAGCCAGGCAGACGGCAATCTCTTCCATCGCTTCGACCAGCTGGATCTGAGTGCAGGCCAGGTGGCGAATTTTTAGCCAACCCCAGCATCGAGACGATCTTTAGCCAGATCGGGGGTGGGCCTTCCAGCATCGATGGATTGCTGAAGGTGAGCGGCAGCGGCGCGAATCTGTTTGTGATTAATCCGGCGGGGATCTTGCTGGGGCCGAATGCGCGGCTGGATCTGAGTGGTTCCTTTGTGGCGACGACGGCGGATCGGCTGGGCTTTGGTAATGAGGCTTGGATTGATCTCCTGGGGGATGGCTTTACAACGGAGACGGTTCTGCCGGGTTCCTGACGGGGCTGGATTTTTCAGTTGCAGCCGGGGGAGGAGCGATCGCCAACCAAGGCAAGCTAACAGTCGCGCCGGGCCAGGCGATCGGACTCCTAGGCCAGGCGGTAGTCAACACCGGCTCCCTGACGGCACCGGGGGGTGAGGTGACAATCTTGGCGACCCAGGCGGGAGATCGGGTGAGTTTGGCAAATGGGCTATTGAACCTGGCGATCGCTCCCATTCAGCTCACGCCTCCCACAGTGGAGACTGCTCCATCCTTATCCCTGAGGGGAAGTATTGCTGAGGCAACGGGCCTCCAGCTCAACGCCGATGGCTCTGTGTTGCTGCGAACGGGTAGCGCTGAAGTTTCTGGGCGGATCGATGTCTCCACTGCCTCTGGCTCCGGCGGCCAGGTGCAAATCCTCGGCGAACAGATTGCCTTGAAAAGTTCGGTTGTAGAAGCATCTACTAGAGGTGCGGTGGGCAATGGCGGCGAAATTCGCATTGGCGGCGACTTCAAGGGTCAGGGCAGCCTGCCCAGGGCGCAGCAGGTGAAGGTGGATGGGGCGAGTCGATTGCGGGCCGATGCCGAAATTCAGGGTAATGGCGGCAAGGTGATTGTCTGGTCCGATGATGCGACACAGTTTGCAGGGCAGGCCAAGGCGAGGGGTGGGCAGTTTGGAGGCAACGGCGGCTTGGTCGAGACTTCAGGGAAGCGATCGCTAGATGTGCGGGGGGCGCAGGTCAATGCAAGTGCCGCTCAGGGGCTAAATGGTGAATGGTTATTAGACCCGACGGATATTGATATTGCCAATGCTGGGAGAATTACGCCAGGGACGATCGAAACGGCGTTAGATAGTGGCACAAATGTCACGGTTTCGACGGCGGGAGCGGGGACCGGGGCCGGGGATATTACGCTGTCCAATAGCATTAACCAATCGGGTGGGGGAAATGCCTCGCTAACGCTGACGGGCAGGCGGTTCAACCGGGTGGGTGGGGCACAGATTAACCTCACGAGTACAGGGGACTTAACGTTCAATCTGAATCAAGTCAATCCCGAAACCAATCCGAATACGACGAATATTCAAAATGCGATTGATGCGATCGGCGCTGTTGCGGGTTCGCGCCAAATCAATCTAGGTGCGGGTATTTATCGGGGGACGCCTGGGTTTTCCTTGGTGAATGTGAATGAGAATGTGGCGATCAACGGGTTAAATCGGGCTACAACGATCCTTGATGGGAGTAATACTTCACGCAATCTTTTTGTGACCGCAGGGACAGTTGCAACGGTGAGCAATCTGACGATTCAGAATGGCTTGACGGGAGCCGGGGAATCGGGGGCAGGCATTTTAAATAATGGGAATTTAACCCTTGATACGGTAACCGTCCAAAACAATATTGCAGGACTCGATGGTGGGGGAATTGATAGTAGTGCGCCAACCTCCAGCCTCACTGTCGGGAACAGCACAGTTTTAAATAACCAAGCGGCGGTAGATGGCGGTGGCCTATTTGTGAGTGGCAATACTCAGCTTTTCCAAACCAGTTTGGTCAATAACCGAGCCGGAAGCAGCGGTGGGGCAATTTACAATATTGGTAATCTGACGCTAAGCAATGGAGGAATTAATCTCAATCAGGCAGCGATTGGGGGCGGTATTGCCAATGTGGGCAGTGGTAGCAGTTTGGTGATCAATGACTTTTCTCTCGGCCGGAACCAGGCGGCTGGCAATGGTGGCGGAATATTCAATCAACTTGGAACAGTTAGTTTGACTGATGGCTCACTGACCCAAAATATTAGTGGTAATAATGGCGGTGGTATTTGGTCGAATGGCCCGGTTTCGCTCTTGCGCATTGGTTTGAATGGTAATCAGTCGGAAAATTTTGGCGGTGGTGCATTTTTGACCGATACAACAGCAACTGTCCAGGTCTTTGATATTGTCAATAATACGACTGGTATTGATGGGGGAGGGTTACGTCTAGAGCGCACAAATGCAGTAATCCGCGATGGCGAATTTGGTAACAATCAGGCTCAATTTGGCGGTGGATTGGAGGCGACAGACACGGGATTCATACAAGTTGATAATGTGAGTTTCTATGGCAATGTTGCTGAGTTTGGTGGTGGACTGCTTAATGACAATATTGTTGTCATGGTACTCAATGACGCGATATTTGATGGGAATCAGGCGACGACTGATGGTGGAGCCCTGCTCAGTCGGGGAACGCTGACGCTCAATCGTAGCAATCTTTTTGATAATCAGGCGGCGCAAGATGGTGCTGGCATCAGGAATCTTGGCACCCTCACTGTCAATGCCACTACGTTTACTGACAATATTGCGACTCGCTACGGTGCGGGAATTAATAATACGCGCCAGTTAACCGTAGATGGTTCGAGCTTCCTGGGTGGGCAAGCAATCGCTGGTGGTGGAATTTACAACGCTAGCACGATGGGTCAAGCAGCGGTAAGCAACAGTCTATTTGAAGATAATGTCGCCACCCGTGGCGTGATAACGGGTGATGGTGCGGGTATCTACAACGTCGATAATAATGTCACGGTTGTAGGTTCAACCTTTCGCAATAACCAGGCGGAAGATTTGGGGGGGGCGATCGCGAGCCGCGATGGAAATGTATCGCTTTCTGGCAGTGAGTTCGCGGGCAATACCGCCGGGGCGGGGGGAGCGCTCTATCAAAATGCAGGAGAGTTGGTGATCGCTAACTCCCGCTTCCTCAACAACCAATCCCAGGCAGTCGGCGGTGCCCTCGATCTCTTTGGCATTACCAATAGCACCATCCAAACCACGCTCATCCAAGGCAACCGCAGCGCCACCCTGGGCGGGGGGATTCACCTGGGGGGGACGACCTCGCTGACCCTAGAGCAGGTTGACATCGACAGCAACCAAGCCGCAACGGGCGGCGGCATCAATGGCAATTTTGGCCAGAACTTCTCCGGCATCCTCAACATCAACAACAGTACGATCAGCAACAATCAGGCGATCGGTGACCCTTCCACCTCCAACGGCGGCGGCATTGATGTCAACCCGATCGCCACAGGCGGCACCGTCAACCTCACCAACTCGACATTAAACGGCAACCGCGCGGCCCGCGATGGTGGAGCCATCGCCTTCAGCACCAGGGCCACCGTCAACATCACCAACTCAACGCTGACCCAAAACCAAGCGGACAACCATGGGGGGGCGATCGCTGCCTTTGGTAGCCTCAACCTCAGCCATGTCACCATCGCCGACAACCGAGCCGATGCCGACAACGACAACCAGGGGCGAGGCGGCGGCCTCCTGGACTGGCCGACGCCCGGCGACACTACGATCAACAATACAATCGTGGCCCGCAACCAAGCCGCAATCGGTGCTGATGTCTCAGGCACCTTTGTGGACCAAGGCAATAATCTCATCGGCACTGTTGATGGCGCAACCGGATTTACCCTCAGCAGCTTGCTAGGCACCAGCACCAATCCCCTCGACCCGTTGCTGGCTCCCCTGGGCAACTATGGGGGCGTAACGGAAACCCTGGCCTTGCTGCCGGGCAGCTTGGCGATCGCGGGGGGGAATTCCATGGTCCCCAGCGATCAGCGGGGCATTAATCGCCTGGGTGCAGCGGATATTGGTGCCTTTGAATCGCGAGGATTTGTGGTCACAGGCCAGTCCGGTACACCGCAACGACCGAAGTCAATACTGCCTTTGCCACGCC
>JAAUQQ010000226.1 GCA_012032745.1 Synechococcales cyanobacterium RM1_1_8 | reverse complement strand
ATGCCGCCCCGGAGCTTGTCGATCGCCTCCTGGCCATCCCGCGCCTGTTCGACGGTGTAGCCCGCTTTTTCCAAGGTAATCGCCAGAAAACGGCGAACGTTGATCGAATCATCGACGATCAAAATCATCGGCTTCTCGGCGGCGAGCCGGGCGATGGGCAGGGGCTGAGGGGCTTGGACCTGGCGCTGGGTATCGTTCAAGATCCAGGCCACGAGCCGATCGATTTCCACCAGGGGCACCACCCGGCCATCGCCCAGGACAATGCAGCCGGAGAAGCCCTGGGGCAGTTTGATGGTGCCTTCGACGGTGCGAGTGGTGGCCTCCTGTTCACCCCAGTAGCGATCGCAGGCAATACCATAGGGTTCGCCTTCATAGGTCACCACCAGGGCCGAGGCTTGGTCGATGATCGGTCGTCGCTCGCTGGCGATCGGGATCTGGGGCCGGGTGAATTGTAGCCAATCTTGTAGATGCAACAGAGGGAGGGTATAGCCCTGCCATTCAATCAGCTCCTGCTCAGCGGCCCGGAATACCTGCTCGGGCTGGAGCAACAGCATTTCTTCGACGATGCTGGTGGGAATGGCCATGACCATGCCCTGGCATTCCACCACCAGCACCCGCGTCACGGAGAGGGACAGGGGTACGGTGATCACAAAGGTCGTGCCTTGGCCCGGCTGGGTTTGGATGGCGATGTTGCCGCCCACGGCCTGCAAGTTGCTGCGCACCACATCCATGCCGACGCCGCGCCCCGAAAGGGCCGTGACCTGGTCGGCGGTGCTAAAGCCCGGCTCGAAGATCAAGTTGAGCAGCTCCTGCTCGCCCGAGGCTTCAATTTCTGTGGGGCTGAGGCCCATGGCCATGACCTTGCGGCGGATTTTGTCCAGGTCGATGCCGCCGCCATCGTCTCCCAGCGTGATGACCACCTGGTTGCCGCGATAGCCCGCGCTGATTTCGATCTTGCCCTGGGCCGGTTTCCCAGCGGCGAGGCGCTGGACTGGGGACTCAATGCCATGGTCAAAGCTGTTGCGCAACAGGTGCATCAGCGGATCTTGGAGGGCTTCGATGATCGAGCGTTCGATCAGGGTGTTGTTGCCCCGCAGCCGCAGGCCGACCTGTTTGCCATGGGCGAGGGAGAGTTCGCGCAGCAGTCGGGGGAAGCGATCGGTGATGGCCGAGAGGGGTCGCATCCGCATTTGGTTCATGCCCACCTGGAGCTGTTGGGTGGTGCGGTTGAGTTCTCGCGAAAGGCTTGTGGTTTCCCCCAGGGCCAGTTCAAGATCGCTGGTGACTTCTTGGATTTGGACGACGCTTTCGATAATTTCCTGGGCGACCAGTGGAGGTTGCCGTAGTGATCCATTTCTAGGCGATCGAATCGAGCCAGGTTCTGGGCGATCGCGGGATCGGGGGCGATCGCGGCCTCAGCGCTATTGGCGATCGCGACCTGTTCCGTCGCGCTGCGATCGTAGGATTGGCGCAGCAGGCCGTTGGCCCGGTCTAGGGAATGGACGCGATCGCCCAATAGCGCAAACAGGCTGGTGAGATAGTTGAGCTGGAGGCCGAGGCTATTGCGCTCCGTGGTGAGTTCGCCCAACAACTCACCCAGTCGCTCTAGTTTGCGTAGGGAAACGCGCACAGTGGCATCTTTGCTGGAGCCGGATTGCAGATCGGGGTCGGGTTGGTGTTGGGACGATGCCGGGGGAGCGAGGGCATCGCCAGCTTCTTCTGGAATCGCGGGGCTGGGAGGTTCAGCGATCGCGGCTGGAGCCGGTGCGGGCTGAATCTCAGGCCAGATCTCGGGGCCAATCTCTGCATCGGAGACGGGGGGACTGTCCAACGGCTCCAGCGCCGTTGGGCTGGGCTGGTGCGCTAGCTCCTGCCCGTCCAGGCTGAAGCCATCCGAGAACAAGGCTTCTAGCTCCAGCTCCAATGCCGTGGGCTGTTGAGAATCTCGCTCCCCCAGGGAGTCCTGGGAGATCGACTCTGGGAGAGCTGCTGGTGCTATTTCTGGGACGTCCGGGCTCGCCCAGCCCTCCCCCAGCTCCAACCTTTCCGGCAGCCCCGCCGCCTGGCTTTCACTGGGCCAACTCACCGTTTCTGGGATCAGCCCAGCCTGACCCACCAGCACCAAGCCATGGCTGCGGCGTAGGGCCTTGAGCACCGCTTCACAAACGGCCATCAGCTCGGCTTCATGGCAGTCCCGTACCAGGGCCTCGCCATGGTTGCACAACTGGGAAAACTGTCCCAGATCCAGCATTTCCCCCAGGCTGCCCATCTCTGGACAGGCAATCAGGAATTCTTGGCGCAGCAGGGGCAGATCCGGATCCGCCAAGACGCCTTGGAGGCGATCGAGACAGGGGCCGATTTCCCCCTCAAACATCAGTACGGCCATGTCCTCGCCCCCCGCATCGACAGACAGGGACGCCTGTTCATCCTCGGGGGTCGGATCGCCCAGGATGTCGTAAAGTTGGTTTAGCAACCATTTGGCCTGGCGGGCTATTGCTGCTGAGTTGGACCGATCGCGCTGGCGATCGCAGCCCACCTGCTGGCGCATCTGATCCACCGTACCCAGGAACAGCCGTTCCAGCCCCGCACTGGGTTCATAGCGTCCCCCTTGGAGCACCTTAAAAAAGTCCTCCAAGCGGTGGGCCACCTGACTCAGGGCTTCAAACCCCATCAGTGCCGAACCGCCCTTGATCGAATGGGCTGCCCGGAGAATGCGATCGAGGGCTTCGCGGGCGAGCTTTTGGCTGCCGAGCCCCAACAGGGCCGATTCCATTTCATCGAGATATTCCTGGGCTTCCTCCAAAAACTGGAGGCGCACCATCCACTCTTGATCTGACATGTGCTCCGACATCTGAATCGACCTCTGGGGGATCTGCTTGGGGGAAGGGAGAAAGGGGTGGGTGGGGAGAAAGGGAGGTGGGGAGAAAGGGAGACAAGGGTAATTAAGCCTTGTCAACTTTGAACGCATCCACCGATCGCTTCAGCTTCTCCGTAATTTCCACGGTTTCCTGTAGGGAAGCGGAGACGCTGCGGGATGCGGTGGAGGTCTCAGTGGAGACCTGGGCGAGCTGGGCCATCAACTGCTTGACGCCCTCGGAGGTGGTGGCCTGGGAGGTGGTTGCGCGAAATCAACTGGAAGGCTTGGTTCACCTGGCGAGACACCGCCAGGATCTGCACCAGGCTGCTCTGGGCTTCTTCCACGGAGCGGGTGCCCTCGACCACCTGGGTAGTACTGGTTTCCATCGCTTCCACCACATCCGTGGTTTCGCTCTGAATGGCGGCAATGATCTGCTCGATGTCCTTGGTGGCCATGGCAGACTGGGCGGCCAGGGCACCGACTTCCTCTGCAACCACTGCGAAGCCTCGGCCTTCTTCGCCAGCGCGGGCAGCCTCAATACCGGCGTTTACAGCGAGGAGGTTGGTTTTCAGGGCGATCTGGTTAATCAATTCGACCACCTTGGAAATCTGCTGGGAGGATTCACCCAAGCGTTTGACCTTTTTGGCGGTTTCAGCCACGGTTTCGCGCACCTGGGAGATACTGCGCACCGTGCTTTCCATGGCCTGGCCGCCTGCTTTTGCCGTGGTCTCAGCGGTTTCGGAGGCCTTGGCGGCTTCCGAGGCTTGCCGGGCAACGCTCTGGAGGGCGTTGGTCATGGCTTCAATCGATTCCAGGGTGATCTCGATTTTGCCGGCCTGTTCGAAGGCATCTTCGGATAGCTTGCGGATGGATTCGCCGTTTTCGCTCACGGAGCTGTTGACCCGGCCGGAGGCCTGTTTCACCTGGGTCACGATGTCCCGCAGGTTCTCCACAATGGCGTTGAAGAAGTCAGCCACAATGCCAATTTCACCATCGGTAATCTGGGCACGGACGGTAAGGTCACCGCTACTGGCTCCTTCTACATCGGAGAGCAGGCCCACCAGTTCTCGCTGGAGGGCTTCTTTTGTTCGCGATCCTGCTGGGCTCGGGCTTGGGTTTGGCTCGAAGCTTTCGACGGCGTTGAGCGAGAGGGCGAGGCGGCTGGTGAGCTGGCTGAACTGGCTGATGGCTTCGGCGCTCCAGTGCTGGGGCTGGTCGCAGGCCTGGAGGCTGAGCAGGCCGTAGAGTTCGTTGTTGACGAAGATCGGGGCGTAGATCAGGGACTGGACCTGGAGGGACTGAAGTTGGTTTTGCAACGCTGGGCCAAGGTCAGCGGTGGTGATTTGGCTGTAGGCTTGGGCCTGCTGGCCATCGCGCAGATGGCTGAGCAACGCTTCGGGCAGGGCGGGGAAGGTTTGGTCCTGGGCTCGGCGCAGGTGGGGCAGGACGGCTTCGGCCAGGACGTGGCTGCTGCCCTGGGCATCGGTGATGCGCTGGAAGAGGAGGCGATCGCCCCCACTTGCCGCTGCATTTCGTGGAGCAAGCCATCCAAGGGCAGGGCCAACTCAGCGGTGCGCTGCAAGCGGGCCATGTCACCCAACAGCGTCGCCAGGCGGGCATCGGATTCCTGGGCGGCCAAGAAGCTCTTGAGCTGGCTGCCCATCAGGTTGATGTTGTTGCCTAGCTGAACCAGTTCATCCCCTTCGGCGGGCACATCCAGCACCACGTCCAGGTCGCCTTCACCAATGCGCTTCACCGCCGCTGAAGCGGAGAGCAGCGGCTGCACGGCTCGGTTGGCCACCACGGTGGCGAGGCCCGCTGCCAAGACCGCAACCACGCCCAAACCAATTTCTAGGGTGTAGAGCAACTGCCGCTGGGCGCGGACGGCTTCCTGTTCTGGGGTTTTGATCAAGCCGGTCCAGCCGGGGTTAAACAGACCGGGCTCCGAAAGGGAGGCGCTGGCGGCAACCAGCCAAGTTTGGTTGTCGGCATCGGGGGTGAACAGGACGGTTTTTTCCTTGGCCTCAACCTTCTCGTTCAGGCCCGGAAATCTGTCGTTGAGGGCCTTGCCCACCAGGGCTTCCTGGTCCGGCGGCGTCAAAAGATAGTTGCCTTGGTCATCAATGACGTAGAGTTCATCGCCATCGGCGTTGATGTCGGAGACCGATGCAAACAGGGAGGCTTTGGGTAGACGCAGGCGCACCACGCCGATGGTTTCCCCAGTGGTTCGCAGCTTCACGGGGGCAGCGAAGAAGCTAACCGGATCCTGGATTTCACCGGATAGCTGGGGCAGGGTGTAGGTCGCACTATTGCCGGTGCGGGCCGTTTGGAAATAGTCTTTGCTGCTAATGTTCTCTAAGGCTGGACCTGAGGATTGGGCGATGGGGTTACCCTGCAAGTCAAACAGGGCGACATTGTCATAGACCTGGTATTGATTGAGATAGCTATCAAAAATGCGCTGGAGAGTCGCGATATCTTTTGAACTGTAGCTCTGCAAGCCTTGGAGGTCCAGGCGTCCGGCCAGGGCTTCGGTATCTGCCAGGCGGAAGCCCATGTAGATCTGTAGACGGCGGATCAGGCCGACAGAGCGAGATGCTTTGGTTTGAAAGATCTGAGCCCTGGTGGCTGATCTGGCCCGTTGATAGGCCAGGCCGCCAATCATCAGCGTGGGTAAGACGCCCGTGAGAATGGCGGCGAGAATCACCTTGGTGCGCAGGCCGAACCGATTCGGCCAGCGCTTCTGGCTGGATTTTAGCTGTCCTGGGTTGATGGCGTTCGGGTGCAGATTGCCAATCACATCGGTGGCAACGCTGTGGAATTCTTCGGGATGGGGCGTCAGCTTGCCCAGGTTTGGACTGCCAGTCTGGGCATCTGTTGCAGCATCCATAGAAGCATTTGTAGAGGCATCTGGGTGGATTTCTTTGGGGCTAACCATGGCGCAAAACCTCGGGAAAATAAACAGGAACGATGGGTGGACAGGGATGGGAGAGGCACCAAGGCGCGCTCCCGCAAACGGCCTACCAGTTCGGGCTGGCATCGTAGGCGGCAATGGCCGCTGCATCGAGCACCAGGAGCATGGCTTCGGTCTGGGGAATGCAGCCCTGGAGGTAGGGCACCAGTCCGGGAGCAATCTCGTGGTCGAGGGGAGATTCGATCGCGTCGGGGGTGAACCGGGCCACGCCTTGGACCTGCTGGACCGCTAGGGCGACGGATTTGTCGTTGACCCGCAGGATGGCCAGGTGGTATTCGGGCGATCGCGGATCCAACGGCGTCAAGCCAAACAACTGGGGCAGATCCAAGGCCCAAAAGATGCGGCTGCGGTGGTTGAGCAAGCCCATCACCGCTGGGGGCATATTC
Organism: Synechococcales cyanobacterium RM1_1_8; assembly: GCA_012032745.1. Lineage (GTDB taxonomy): Bacteria > Cyanobacteriota > Cyanobacteriia > PCC-9006 > JAAUQQ01 > JAAUQQ01. The sequence goes on along the minus strand of JAAUQQ010000226.1, from coordinate 2,276 downwards.
GGCATGACCGTCAGCCGCTGTTGGGGAATCACCATCACTTCCTGGGCCAGGTCGGTGTTGAGCACCGCCAGGGTGCGATCGTCCAGCCGCAGCCGCACATGGGGTAGGCCCAGGCTTTGGGAGCTGTGCTCGGCGGGGGCAGCGATCGCGGGCATGGTCCAGGGCGGGTTAGCGGTGCTGTACAAAGAGTTGTTCAGCAAACTCGCCTGTGCATCTGCCTGTGCATCTGCCTGTGCATCTACCCGCGAATCCAGGGGAAAACGGCCTGGAGGAGCTGTGGACTGAGCCATGGATTTACCCCACCACGGAGGTGACAGCATTGACGATTTCTTCACGGCTGTAGGGCTTCGTGATGTAGACCTTAATGCCCTGCTTCATGCCCCAGAGGCGATCCAATTCTTGATCTTTGGACGTACAAGCGATGACCGGCAGGTTCTCCGTTGCCGGATTTTTCTTGAGGTTGCGGCACAGCTCTAAACCGCTCATGCCGGGCATAACCAAGTCGGTCACCACCAGGTCGGGCTTGGTCGATTCCAGCTTTTGTAGGGCTTCGTTACCGTTGCTGGCATCAATAATCAAGTGACCTGCTTCTTTCAGGTACTGGGTCATCAAGGCGCGTTCAGAAGCCGTGTCTTCAACGAGGAGAATAGTTGCCATGGTTGATTAAGGTTGTGAATAGGTCGGGCAAGGATTTAGCTGATTGCTCTAGTTATGTTTTAATCCATTGCTCTAGAGCAGGCTATTGGATGACATTTGCCTCTGGAAATCTAGGGCTTGCTGTCTGAAACGCATGATTGAAGACTGATCGTTTAGGACTCGTCGATTCAGGCTCATCGTTCTAGGTTTTCAGCCCGTTACTCCCCATGTGCAAAAGCCATTCGACAGCCTGGCTCTGGGACAGTTGGATCAGAAATTTCCATTCAATCGCTTAGATAGCGCAGCACAATTTGCAGCAGATCCTTCTGCGTGAACGGCTTGGTCAAGTAATCTGTCGTACCAGCTAGCTTGGCGCGAGCGCGATCTATCAAGCCGGTGTTTCCCGTTACCATAACCACGGGAATGTGCCTCAACGCCGAGGATTTGCGCACCATGGCGCAGACTTGATAGCCATCGAGCCCCGGCATCCCCGCATCCAGCAAGATCAAGTCTGGCTTGAGCGAGATAATCTTCATCAGAGCCTTTTGGGAATCATCAATTATCGTGATCTTGAAGATATCCTGCTGCAAAAACCGCTGCATTTCCTGTAGAACGGCGGGGCTATCGTCGATGCAAACAATCTTCCAGACCCGTTTCCCCGAGGGCTGGCTGGCCACCCCAAAGAAACCGCTGTCGCTGACGGCCAAGCCTGTCGCGGATAGGAGGGAGCTGGATGAATCAGCCTTGGCGGGTTGTTTGAGCCTGTCCCGACTGAGTAGCGGCATGCGATCGTGGGGTGGCAGCGGATCTCGCAGCACAATCGTCCCTTCGTGGATCAGGGGCAAAAACCGTCGGCAGAGGGCTAGCTCATCCTGTTGTAGTAGCATCCCAAGCTGGCGAAAATTGAACCCCAGCAGCAGCCGCGACAGTTTCTCGGCCACCGCTGGGGCAAGCACTTGCCGGGCCCGCTCCGCCCCGATCAAGTAGGGGCGCTGGTAGGGCGAGCTGATGCGGGGAGCCATGGCGTTCCATTGGTCGAGCCGCGCTGCGAGGCGCGACCAGAGCCCTCTAGGGGGAGCTGGCAGATTTCTGGCAGTTCCCCCATGGCCAGCGTTTGCACCTGATAGGCTCCGGCGGGCAGCATCAGATAGCTTTCCAAGACTTCTACGACGATTTTGCTGCCGAGGGTGGCCAGGGAAGCAAAGTCGCAGTGGCCCTGGTCGGCAACCCAGCGCAGGGCCTGGTAGTCCGCCCGGAGACTGCTCTGGGGGTTGGCATCCTGCTCAAACTGCCGTACCTGGGCCCGCAGTTCGATGTTGGATAGCGCAGACATCTGGGGCAGTGCCCTCAAGTAGCGTTCTAGGCGCTCAAAGGGATCTACAGTGTTGGTGGCATAGATGAGCTGGCCGCGTTGAACATAGAGGAACCACTCTAGGCCAGCCCCTCGAACGTGCAAACAGCCGCTGGAGAGGTTGTTGAGTTGTCTTGCCAACTCGGCGGGTGAGCATTGGGTAGGGGCAATACAGGTTTCCGGCATGAAGGGATGATCCTTGCGCTGAATCTTGAGCGTAGGTAGCAGGGGTAGATGGGTTGGAAGGGATGGGAGCACTTACCCGTGGAGCTGTTGTTGAGGGGTTGTT
>JAAUQQ010000225.1 GCA_012032745.1 Synechococcales cyanobacterium RM1_1_8 | reverse complement strand
ACTTCGATCTGGCCCCCCTTCTCCATTTGATGGAGAAGGGGTTGGGGGATGAGGTCGGCTCAAGCTAGCCTGAGAACTTTCGCCCTGATGTACTACCCCAAGCCCCAGCGTCGCCGCCAGCTTGAGGTCGATTCGCGATCGCCCAAGGCCTGTTCCCGCTGCTGCCGGGCCAAAATCGCCGCTGCCCCATCGCTCAGGTCCGGGTCGCGCAGGGCAATGCCCGCCCGCGTTTGCAAATGCTCCAGCTCCATGGGCGAGAGGGGCGTCAGGGAAGTCTCAGTCCAACTGGCGACAGTACCCTGGGCCCATTCATGGGGGTGGTTGGGATCGGGAGCGGCCAGAGGAATTGTGCCGATTTGGAGGCCGACCAAGCCCAGGGCCGATCGCACCGCCGCCGATCGCGAATAGGTCGCCAGCCGACCGGGCCGGGCCAGGCAGCGGGCGACTTGTGCAAAAAACTCCACCGTCCAAAGCTGGGGACAGCGGCGGGGAGAAAAAGGATCGAAGAAGATCGCCTGGGCCTGGAAGTTCTGGCGAATGAGCTGCTGGATAGTCTGTCTGGCATCGCCGATCAGGAGCTGGCCCTGGAACTTGTTCTGAGATTGGCCTTGGAATTCACCCGTCACGGGCACAGACAGCCCCACGGGCTCAGCGTTGGCGAGGGCGGTGAGGGCCGCCTGGACCGGAGCCGACCAGTTTGCGATCAGGGTGGGGGAGATGGCCGCTGCGGCCACCGTCAGATCATTGTCGAGGCCATAGAGCACCACCTGGCACTGGGGATTCACCTGCCAAATCGTCTCCAGGGCCGCCGCTGTGTTGTAGCCCAGACCGTAGCAGACATCCAGCAGATTGAGACTGGGCCGCTGGGCAAGCCGGGGCAGATCCGTTGCCAGGGCAAACTTGGCAAAGGCCTCGCTCCTCGCGCCCTGGCGGCTGTGGAAGGTCTCGTTGAAGGCCGGGGAGAAAAAGGTGAAGGAGCCGTCTTGGGTGGGTTGGGGAATCCAGGTCATGGGGCAGGCGGGGGTGACCAGCATCGGTCAGTGAGGGGAGCGCGAATGGGGCGGATGGATGATAGGAGATGGCGGGCTCCAGTCGGCTTCAGGCCAGGCCCGCGATGATTTGATTGATAATGCCTTTGGTCTTTTGATCCAGCGCCACCCAGTCAATCTCTCCTTGGGGGTCGAGGAGGCGATCGTCGATTTCCACCGCCTGGATTTCTACGGCCTGGATTTCTGCCGCCAAGGGACCAGCCGAGTCTGTGGGCAAGTCCGGCTCATAGTCTCGAAAGCAAACCTGGTAGCAGAGCTGCCAGAGATCGAACTCTGCCTGGCGATCGCCCCATTCCAAATACAGACGATAGAACAGCTCCGGCCTAGGCAAGGTCGCCAACTCCGCCTCCACCGCCCCCAAATCCACCGGCTGGGTCGTCTCCAACTGGGCCGTCAGCACCTCCCAGCGCGCCTTCTGGACCGCCGTCGCCGCCTCGGGCCAAACCTGGAGAGTTTCATAGCGACTCTCCCAATCCGTGGCCTCGACGGCTTTGCGGACATTGTCGATCAGACGAATAAAGGCCGGTTGCATCAGCAGCTCTGCCTGGCTCCAGGTCTGGGGGTCATTAATTTTGGGCTTCATGGCGAGGCTCCCTGGGATTTGAGGACATGGCCGTGGCGAGTGATGGCTGGAATCACGCAATTGCCTAGAAACCATAATCTGCTAAAAACCATAATCTGCTAAAAACCAGCCCGCTCCAAACCAGCCTCCATAACAACAGCCTCAGCAACAGCCTCAGCAACAATCTGTCACGCATCAAACTTATTATTTCAGGTCTTCCGCTCGCCTCCCCAAGCCTGTAAGCTAACAACTAGCTAGGGGTGCCCCATGGAGCCGATCAAACGGTTGGGTGGGGCTGAGATCATACTCTTAGAACCTGAGTCTGGGTCATGCCAGCGGAGGGAAGCACAGTTTGAGGTACGGTTCTGGATGATGGCGCTAGGTTCACTTTTGGGGCTGCTCGCCTTGGGCAGGGTCCGAATGTTTAGATTTTGAATGTTCAAGTTTTGGATGTTCAAGTTTAAAGGTTCGGGTACTGCTGGGTGTGGGCGATCGCCCCCAGCCTAGAAACACAAACTCTCAGCGACCCAGCCCAGAACCCGGCTGCGGTGATTCGGCCCCAGTCCTGGCGGCGCAGAAATCACTCAGCTACAGTTGTGCAACCATTAATGCTTCGTTGCCCATGCACTGAACTTTAAAGAGTTGAGGTCTTTCCCTCGCGAACGACAGATTGATGCTCGGGAGGCAGTTACCAAATTCAATGGGTTCATTCGCACTAATTGTCACAATTACAACCACCGCGCTGTTCACGCTCCTGGGGCTGTTCCAGGTCAGCCGCCAGCAGCAAGACTTAGAAAGCTACACCACCAGCCGCAACAGCACCAACACCCCTGCCCTGGTGGCCACCATGGTCGCCTCCGCCATGGGGGCTTGGATTCTGTTTGCGCCACCGGAAGCCGCCTCGGCCATGGGCGGTCTCAGCGCCCTGCTGGGCTATGCCCTGGCTTCCTGCTTGGCGGTGGCAGTTTTTGCCCTGATCGGACCGCGCCTGCGGTGGCTGATGCCCCAGGGCCATTCCCTGACGGAATATGCCCGCCACCGCTACGGTCGGCCCATGTATTGGCTGACGGAGCTGGTGACGCTGTTCTACATGTTTGTGTATTTGGCGGCGGAGCTGACGGCGATCGCCAAGGCGCTCCAGCTCCTCGCCGATGTGCCCCTGGGCCTCACGGCCCTGGTCGTGATCGTCGCGGTCTTGATTTACACCCTCTACGGTGGGCTGAGCGCCAGTATCTACACCGATCGCCTCCAGTTCTTCGTGATCCTGCCCCTGCTGTTCATCGCCTTTGGGGCAGCGGTGTTCACCCTGGGCGGCTGGGGCGCAGCCACGGCTCCGGTGGTCCAGGCCAGCCCTGAGCTGACGAGCTTGGCCAATCCCCCTGGGCAGCGCTTCGGCTTGACGCTGGTGGTGGCGATTGTGGCAGCGGAGATTTTCAATCAGGGCAACTGGCAGCGGGTCTATGCGGCTAAGAGCGATCGCGCTCTGCGCGGTGCCTTCCTGGGGGCAGCTTTTTTGTTCATCCTGCCCCTGGTGATTTTGGCGGGTCTGCTGGGCCTGTTTGCCACGCAGTTTGGCATTGCGGGGGATACCGCCTATTTCCAACTCTTACAGCAGCTCCAGGCTCCCAACTGGCTGCTGGGGGGGGTCATGGTCCTAGCCGTCTCCCTGGTGATGAGCAGCATAGATACCTTGCTAAACGGCATGGCCAGTCTGTTCACTCAGGATTTGCTCCAGCTCAGCCCTGGGGCCAACCGCCGCTGGGTGTTGAACCTCTCACGCCTGCTGATGGTTGTAGCAGCATTGCCAGCGGTGTGGATTGCCTCGCGGGGCTACAGCGTGCTCTATCTGTTTTTGCTGGCGGATCTGCTCTGTGCGGGAGCTGTGTTTCCGCTGCTGCTGGGGCTCTATTCCCGTCGCATCGGCGGTGCCAATGCCCTAGTCAGTTCCCTGGTCGGCATTGGAGTGGGGGCGCTGTTTTTTCCCAGGCCGGACTTCAGCCCGCTGATGGCTGGGCTGCCGGGCGGCGGCGATCTGCTGATCAGCTTTGGCGGTGCGCTGCTGGTTTCGGCCATGCTGTCGCTGCTCTGGAATGAAATTGCGTTTTTGACCGGTACGGGCGATCGCTTTAACTTCCACCGCCTCCAAGCCGTACAGCCCTACGCCCCCGCTGCTTCCCCCACCCGGCCCGCTGCCGCCATCCCCCTCTCCAAGGGCTGATTGTTGTAAGAGCTGAGCGTTATTGCTAACTGTCTTTCCGTTGATCTGTTGTCCACTCACCGATTTCAAACCCTCTACTTTTTTCTAAAACCATGCGCAACTCCTGGATTACCCCCCGTCGCGGCCAAGCCAACGTCAGCCAAATGCACTACGCTCGCCAAGGCCTGATCACTGGGGAAATGCAATACGTCGCCCAGCGGGAAATGCTAGCGCCAGAACTGATCCGGGCAGAAGTCGCCCGTGGCCGCATGATCATCCCCGCCAATATCAACCACCCCAACCTAGAACCCATGGCGATCGGCATCGCCAGCAAATGCAAAGTCAATGCCAACATCGGCGCATCGCCCAACTCCTCAGACATCAGCGAAGAACTGGCCAAACTGCACCAAGCGGTCAAATATGGTGCAGACACCCTGATGGATCTCTCGACGGGGGGCGGCAACCTCGATGAAATCCGCACCGCCATCATCAATGCCTCACCGATCCCGATTGGCACGGTGCCAATCTACCAGCCCTGGAAAGCGTCCATGGCAACATCGAAAACCTGACCGGCGATGATTTTCTCCACATCATCGAAAAACATGCCCAGCAGGGGGTGGACTATATGACCATCCATGCCGGTATTTTGATTGAACATTTGCCCTTGGTGCGCGATCGCATCACCGGCATCGTCTCGCGCGGCGGCGGCATCATCGCCCGCTGGATGTTGCACCACCACAAACAGAACCCGCTCTACAGCCATTTTGATGACATCATCGAAATTTTCAAACGCTACGATGTCTCCTTCAGCCTGGGCGATTCCCTGCGCCCCGGCTGCCAGCACGATGCCTCGGACCAAGCCCAACTGGCCGAACTCAAAACCCTGGGCCAGCTCACCCGCCGCGCCTGGGAACACGATGTCCAGGTGATGGTGGAAGGCCCCGGCCATGTGCCCATGGACCAGATTGAATTCAATGTGCGCAAGCAAATGGAGGAATGTTCCGAAGCGCCGTTTTATGTGTTGGGGCCGCTGGTAACGGACATTGCACCGGGCTATGACCACATCACCTCGGCGATCGGCGCGGCCATGGCGGGCTGGTATGGCACGGCCATGCTCTGCTATGTCACCCCCAAGGAGCACCTGGGTCTGCCCAATGCGGAAGATGTGCGCAATGGCTTGATCGCCTACAAAATCGCCGCCCATGCCGCCGACATTGCCCGCCACCGTCCGGGGGCGCGCGATCGCGATGATGAGCTCTCCAAAGCCCGCTACAACTTCGATTGGAATCGACAGTTTGAACTCAGCCTCGATCCAGAGCGGGCCAAGGAATACCACGATGAGACCCTGCCTGCCGATATCTACAAAACCGCTGAGTTTTGCTCCATGTGTGGGCCGAAGTTCTGCCCCATGCAGACCAAGGTGGATGCCGATGCCCTAACGGAGCTGGAGAAGTTCTTGGCCCAGGAAGGCAGCGAAGGAGGACGCTCCCTGGAGGCAGTCGTTTCCTAGGTCGCGGTTTCTAGGCTGAGGAGCTGAGGGGCGATGTTGCGATTTTGCTGGGGGCTGTCCCCCTGGCAAAATCGTTACGCGGTCCGGGCAGGTTCTCCTAGAGAATAGGACAGCTCTCTCGCGATCGCGTCCATGACCACTCCCGACAACCAACGTTCTGACCAATTCTTCATCGAACATCAAACCGAGAACCTCCACCTCGGTTTTCGCATCACCCGCACCCTGCTGTCCGAACAAACGCCCTACCAAAAGCTCGATGTGTTTGAAACCGTCGAGTTTGGCAACCTCATGACCCTGGATGACAAGGTGATGTTGACGGAGCGGGATGAGTTTTTTTACCACGAAATGCTCGTCCACCCGGCCATGCTCAGCCACCCCAACCCCAAGCGGGTGGCTGTCATTGGCGGCGGTGATGGCGGCGCGGTGCGGGAGATTTTGCAGCATCCGGGGGTGGAAGAAGTGGTCTGGGTGGAAATCGATGGCGCGGTGGTGGAAGCCTCGCGGCAGTTCTTCCCCAGCGTTTCCCAGTTGGCCCTCAGCGATCCCCGCGTCTCCCTCAGCGTTGCCCCCGGTGAGGAGGTGCTGGGCCGCTACGATGACAGCTTTGATGTGCTGATTGTCGATTCTACGGATCCGATCGGCCCAGCGGTGCCGCTGTTTGAAGCACCGTTTTTTAAGATGTGCCAAAAGTCGCTCAAGGCCGATGGCATCTACGTGACCCAGTGCGGCACGCCGCTCTATTTCCCGGAGGAGATTCACTCAATGGCGGGACAGTTGCGCCAGGTGTTTGATTCCGTACGGTTTTATACTGGGTTTATTCCCTTTTATCCTTCGGGCCTGTGGGCCTATGTGCTGGGGGCCCAGGTGCCGCTGGCGGTGGAGACCGGAGCGATCGCCCAGCGCTACGCAGCAGCGGAGCTCAACTGTCGCTATTACACGCCGGAGCTGCACCAGGCCAGTGGGGTGCTGCCGGGTTTTGTGCAGAAGCTGGTGGCGGGATAGTTGCTGGTGACGGGGTAGTTCAAGGGTGGAGCGGCCATGGCGAATTCCTAGCGTCGCCACCAGGGGCGTTCCGCTTTTTCCTTAGCTTGGCGTTCTTTCCAATCGTTGATCAGACGCTGGGTTTTGACGCGCATTCGGTGGTGGCGCTCCACGCCTTCAAATTGGTAGCGATTGAGGCCTTCGCGGCTGATTTGGGCCTCTAGGTTGCCGATGCGTTCATCGGTTTCGGGATGGGTGGACATCCAGGCAAATAGGGGGCGGCGGCTGTTGCCTTCGCCCAGGGTTTGCATCAAGCCGTGGAGCCCATCGGCGGCGTAGCCAGCGCTGGCCAGGATGCGGGCTCCCAGCTCATCGGCTTCCCGCTCCATGGTGCGGCTGTAGTTGAGCACGACGAGGTTGGAAGCATAGCCGCCGTAGGGAATAAACCGGCTCAGGTCCGAGAGCAGGCTGCCATCGCTGACCAAGCGGAAGCCATGGGAGAGGACCGCATGGGCCAGTTCGTGGCTGAGCAGCCCGGCCAGTTCGGCTTCGGATTGGGTTTTGGCGATCGCCCCCGCATTGACAAACACCTTCCCCCCCGGCAGGGCAAAGGCGTTGAGGGTGTCATCCATGACCACATGGAATTCATATTCAAATTCATCTCGCCCAGCCACCTGGGCCAAACGCTGACCCAGCTCGTTGATGTAGGTGACGATTTCCTCATCTTCGACCATTTCGATCTGTCGCTGGATCGACTTGCTGAGGCCCTGGCCGACGCCCGCTTCGCCCCGCAGCATCATGGCGGTGGTTTGGACCGCTGGGAGGGAGTTCCAAATGTTGCCGGTGAGGGCGACGCTGATCGCGCCAGTGAGGACGTTGGCGAGGGTGTTGGTGCGCAGGCGATCGCGCAAATCCCGCTGGTACAGGGCCATGTTTTCCTCGGCCAGGGCCACAAATGCCGCTGCTTCGGGGTGGTCTGGGTTGAGCTGGGCAAACCGCCGCGCCACCATCGCTGCATCCATCCACTGCTTTTGCTCGGCAGCGAGGGCGATTTGAGCCCTGAGCAGGTCGGGCTGATTGGGATAGTCGCGGGTGGCGGCGGCCAGGACCGCCAGACCTTCCTCCGAGCGACCCGCCGCCACCAAGGCTTCAGAAAACTGAATGTGGCCGGGAATGAATTCTGGATGTTGTTGGACCAACAGTTCCAGGGGCACGAGGGTCCGGGTTTCCAGGTTTTGGGCTTGGCCCGCCGCCGCTTCGCGCAGGAAAACGCGGCCACCGGGCGAGAGGGCTTCGGGGTCGGCGATCGCGGCCTTGGCCGGGCTTAGTTCGCCAGCCCCTAGGCTACGGGCAAAGGGAGCTTTGGCAGCGCGATAGAGCTGTTCGGCGGCGGCGAGGTCTCCGGCTTGGTAGCGCTGATCGGCCTGGAGCAGGGCGCAGATCCGCTGTTTTTCGGCGGCGGCTTTGGCTTCGGCTTCGGCCTTGGCTTGGGCCGCTTCGGGATCTAGTTCCTCTAGGTCGGTGTCGGGTTCGATGGCTGGTTCAACCGGGCCGGATTTAGCCGGGCCAGATTCAGCCGGGTCGGGTTCAGCGCTGGCGCTCTCCTCGCTGCGGGCGGGCGCGGGCGGCGCTGGGGTCACGGCTGGAGCGGGCTCAGTTTGGCCCTCGGCTGGGGACTCGGCTTGGGAGTTGGCTGGGGACTCGGCTGGGGACTCGGTGGCGGTTGCGTCAGGGGTTTGCCCAAATTCGCCGTCCGATTCGCCGTCCGATTCGCCGTTTTCGCCCTCAGGGACGGGCTCCGGCTCTGGGGGAAACAGGGTGGCTTCGGGGGCAGCGCAGCGATCGCCCAGGCTCGGAATTGGCTCAGCATCGCCAACTAGGGCATCTTCAGCCAGGGCTTCTGGGGTTGAGTCGGCTGGGGTTGAATCGGCTGGGACTGGAACGACTGGATTTGCAGCCCCTGGCGCTGATGAATCCTGGGGAATAGCCGCCTCGGTTTCGGACTCTGGCGATGGGGGGATGACGGTTTCAGGGGCTGGAGCTGTGCCCGGCTCAACGGCGGCTTCAAGCGTCAGGGGCTTGGTTTAGATTCAGCGATCGCGTCCGGCCCAGTAGTGCCCCCAGCTTCGCTTGCTCCCGCCAGGAATTCGAGCAGGTCAGTTTCCGCTGGGGGCGAAGGCATTTGCCCCAGGGCCGGTGCTTCTAAGGCACAGAGCGCCAGAC